>CAKPIH010000005.1 GCA_934162325.1 uncultured Bacilli bacterium | reverse complement strand
CAAATGCAATTAAACGACCGCCAATATACTGTGGAAGAACAAGTCCATTAGCAGTAGTAAGTCTATTTAAATTTAAATCACCACTAACCCTTCTAGGAAGAACAACTCCTTCCGCATTAGTAAGACTACTTAAATCTAAATTACCACCGACTTGTTGTGGAAAAATAATTCCATTTGCATTTGATAACGAAGATAAATTCAAATTACCACTTATATATTTTGGTAGAATAATGTTATCCAGGCTATTATAATGAGATAAATCCAAATTACCTACTAAAATTTTGAATTTATTTGGAGTTTTTTTCCATTCTTCTTGTGATAAGGCAACATCTTCTTCCTTAATATTAAAAATAAGGCTATAATCACTTTTGATATTTCTTTTACTTTTAATTTCTTTTATTCTAGGATCTTCTATAAAACCAAATCCACTAATTTTATCATCTATTTCATACAAAAATTTAAGTTCCCCAAGATTAAGTTCAATATTATTATTTACTTTTTTATCAATTAAAGTAAGTAATTTCATATCATGCTCTTTTTTTAAATATTTATCTCTATCAGGGAATTCTTTTAGTTTTTCTTCAAGAATGGGCATCATTTCAGGTTCCATATTTTGTTTACCAGCAATACCTCTAATTTCTCCAATTTTATTTTTACCATCCATTCTGATAGCAATTCTAGGTACTTTTGTTTCACCATTCTCATCTAATGTATAATAAACATAGAAATCTCCATCTTCTAACTGATCTTTGGCAAAGTTTTCCCCAGCCGCAGTACACCAGCCAGTATAATATCCCTGAAGTGAATTTCTTAAAATATTATAATCACTTCCTTGTTCATATTTAATCCATTTACCATCAGTACTATTACTTTGATTATTTTCTTTTAATAGACTCTGCTTAATAACATATTCGTATAAAAGTTTAAAATTACCAGTACTTAAAGCTTGTTTAATATCTTCTTCACTCTTTTTATCTTTAAGAAAATCTTCCATTAATTTTAAAGTAGTAAAAATATATTCTCTTTCTACTGGAGGAAAAGGATATACTGTTGTTTTATCTCTTTTGCTAAATTTACCGGTTTCCTTATCATATTTACCTAAATTCTGTAATCCTTGAAATACCCAATACTTTTCCCACATTTCATAAGATTTGCTTTCTTCATCATATAAAAAGTATTCAATCCATTTATCTAAACTTTTTCTTTGGTCATCAATAACTTCTTTAGTCATGCCCTTTTTAGTTTCAGCAGTTAATTTTATATTACCATAACCCAATTCTTTAGCAAGTCTAACTTGATTTTGAAAGTAGGCATCAGGTATGTTTTCAGGCTTGATAACATATAAATCATAATAAAAACTTTTAAGTAATTTCTCACCATTAACACTTCTTGTCTCAGATACCTTGTTATGTAGTTCTTCAAGTCTTTCAAAATATTTTACTAATCTTTCCCTCTTTTTATCAGATACATTTGAAGCTCTAAGAACTCTATCACTATTATGTAAATTAGTATAAACTTTAGATATCATATCTAACCAAGCATTTCTCATGTTATCATCCATAGTTATCACCTCTTCTAGTATAAATATATCACATTTAAAAATAACAATAAAGAAAATAATAATATTTTACATAATACTTTACAAAAAAATAACCCTAAGTTAATAGGATTATTTAAGTAATTTACTAAAGTACTTATCTATTTCTTTTACTCTAGATTTAAATACAAACATATCAACTATGGCACTTACAGAGTATACAATAAGAATAATACCAATTAATGTTGTAATAACAAGAGCAGTATTTCCTGGATTAATAATTAATACTACACCACATATAACCATTAATATAGAGGTAAATAAAGATAGAATATAACTATTATCAATATCTTTAATAATAAATGATATTCTAGAACTAAATGCACCACTTATAATAAAGAAAATACCTAAAGCAATTGGTAAGATACTCTCAAAAATACTAGGATTTAAGAATACACAAATACCAAGTAAAAATGATAAAATACTATTTGTCATTTGGAATAAACAAAGAGCAGGATTAATACTAAAACTATCTATAAAACTATAAATACCATAGATAATCATAATAGTACCAATAACATAAGCAAAAGTATCAAGAGATGCTTTAGGCCATACTATAA
This sequence comes from uncultured Bacilli bacterium, assembly GCA_934162325.1. Lineage (GTDB taxonomy): Bacteria > Bacillota_I > Bacilli_A > RF39 > UBA660 > CAG-302. The sequence continues at coordinate 39,019 of CAKPIH010000005.1, read as the reverse complement.
GCAAAATACCCACTATCATAAATAAAACTGACAATATAATCGATAAATTAATGTACTCATTTATTTTCTTAATCATACTAACCATCCTTTCTAACAATATTATAACAAAATTACCAAAAATTACAACAACATAACTAAAAAAATAGTTGTAAATTTTTTTTCTTACAACTATTTAATTATTAACTCCGTGTCTTACTACTGGTGTATCATTAGTAATAGCTTTAAATGAATATCCATTATCTTTACCATATCTAATAATGTCTCTTAAAGCATTAACAGTACTCCTGTGATTAGCAGAATCATGCATAAGTACTATGTTTGTTTTATTATGAGATAAACCATTTATAACATTATTGTATATTTTATTACTGTTATTACCATCACCACCAGCATCATTAGAATCAACATTCCAATCAAAATATACATATCCTTTATTAGTAACAGCATTAACAAGTCTAGACATAATACCATTATTATAATTTCTACTTATAGTATTAGAACTACCACCAGGGAATCTAATAAATTTACATCTAATACCAATAGAATTATAAACACTATCACTAACAGTATTTAAATCATTAAAGTAATTTTCTTCACTAGAGTACACATAACTATATTTATGACTAGAAGTATGTAAAGCAATTGTGTGTCCACTATTGTAGGCTCTCTTTACATATTCACCACCACTAGTTACAAAGAAAGTAGCCTTAATATCTTCTTCATCTAAAATATCTAAAATTTCTTTTGTTAAATAACTAGGCCCATCATCAAAAGTTAAATAAATATTACCATTTCCATAATAATTAGGTCTTTCTCTAACTGTAACTTTTCTATCTACTGAAGTTTCATTACCACTATTATCTACTACTTTATAATTAATAGTGTAAGTTCCAACCTTATTAGTATCAACAGTACCTGTTACTATAACTTTATTAGTAATATCACCATCACATTTGTCACTCGCCGTATACCCTTTTTCAATATATTTACTATTTTTATAAATAACAATATTCTCATCACCTATTAAAGTAAGTGAAGGCTCTTCTTTATCTTCAAATATAATACTTCTTCTAATTTCATTTTTATTACCTGAACTATCTTTAACACTATAAATAATAAAATTACCATTTTTTTCTATATTTACTTTATTAGTAATATCACCATCATAGTTATCACTAGCCGTATATCCTTCTTCATCATAATTTTTATTAGGGCAAACATAACTTGGGTTATTTCCTTTTAATTCAACTTCTGGTTTTACATTATCGACAACTTTAATATCAAAAACTTTATTATATCTATAAAATAAATATCTAACTTTTACTGTAACTTGATAATTTCCAAGTACTTTTTTGTCTATATTATCACTTATTTTAATATACTTACTTATGTCTCTTATAGCGTTATAAGCTTTTATATTATATGTATCATTACTATTATAACCAATTGTATCTTTATCAATATTAATATTAGGCAATAATAAAGTACATATAAGTAAAATTACTGAAATAACTATAGAGATAATTATTGTCTTTTTAAACTTCATACTATCTACTTCCATATCAAATTTCATTATATCATCACTATAAAAAAAATACTATTCCAAAACAGTATTTTTATCTGGCTTTACATTCTTTTCGTAAATAGTAACTTTATAATTATTATCAATCGTAGCTAAAAGAATATTATCATAATTATCATAACCATTAACTTTAAGTTCATGATCTAACCATTCTTTATCCTTATTAATTGCTGTCATATTATTAACCATATACATTCCATCAATAATACCATTTACAGTAAGTCCTTCATTACTACACTTAATTTTCATATCTTTCTTAGTCACAGGCTTATCATTTTCTTTAGGAAGAAAACTAATATTACCATTAACTTCCATAAGGGCATAATCAATTTCATCTAAATTAAAATAACCATTCTCTCTTGCCTCCATTAATAAATCATTAACATCAATTTTAGATTTCTTTAAACCAGATTCAATAATTTTACCTTTTTCCACAAGAACTGTGGGTACACCAATAAAAAATCTTCTTGCCAAAATACTTTTTATAGACACAAATGAAATTATATAAGATATAAATCCATATATAAATAGAGCTGCTATTCCTGCAATCATATCCTTTTCAATATCTAAAGAAATATCCGCGGCAATAGAACCAATCGTAATACCAACAACATAGTCAAAAAAATTAAGTTCTGATATCTGTTTCTTTCCCATCATCTTAGTAATAAAGAAAAGAATAATAAGAACTAGTATCGTTCTAAAACAAATATTAAGAAAATCACTCATAATAAAACACCTCATAATTAGTATGAAGTGTAAAAATAATTATATACCATTAATATTATTAATAATCATAGAAATAATAAATAAACAAATAATAAGTATATAGTATTTACTAAAAATATAAAGTACTAACTTATTACCTTTATCACTACCTATTATAACATCTCTAATTAAGAGAATAATATAAATAGCACATAAAATAAATAAAGGTATACCAAGAATATTGTATTTAAAAGCATTAATAAAATCTAAATTAAGAATAGACCTAAAAGACCTAGTTAAACCACATCCAGGACAAGAAATATGGAACATCTTCTTAAAAAGACATTCCACATTAAACTTCCCAGTAACTATTATAAAAATAAATAAAGTACCAGAAAGCAAAATAATTAAATTAATAATTCTTTTTTTCATTAGTCTCTTAAAGTATTACCATCAGCATCTTTATAGTCATTACTAGAAAGAATCATAATACCTTCAATAAGTCCCCATATAGCGGATACTGGACTTAAGATACCACAAGATAATACTGAAATTAAAAGTTGAGCAACTGCTTTACCAGTAAAACCAAGGTAAAAGTTATGAACACCAAAGGCACCTAAGAAAATACCAAATAACCCAGCAGCAAGTTTAGATTTAGCATTAGGATCACTTGAAGAAGTGCTCTTTTTAACTCTAACACCACAATTTAAACAAATATCTTGTTCATCAGTTAATTCCTTTCCACAATTTGCACAATACTTAGCCATAAATATAACCTCCTTTTTATAAACTAACCATTAATTTTATTTAAAATAATATCTAACATTTCTTTTTCTTTAAGAAGAGCTTCTCTATCTTTATCAACAATTGCTTTAGGAGCCTTCTCAACATAATTACTATTACTAAGAAGCTTTTTTCTTCTTGCAATTGAAGCTTCTAGACTTTCTTTTTCTTTAAGAAGTTTTTCTTTTTCTTCTTCTAAACTCTTACTATTATCATATATAATAGAAGCCTTCATACCAGCATATTCTATTTTTATACCATTACCATCTTCTAAAGAAATCTTATCACCTAATTTTAGCATATTAATAATAATGTCTTTAGAAGTCTCATCATCAATATCAATATATACCTTATACTCTCCAATATTACCAAGTTCAGCCTTTTTATTTCTAAACATTGTAATAAATTCAAGTACATTATCGATATTAGTGGTAAATACCTCTTTCTTATTATATACAGGATACTTACTAATCATAATAGATTCTGCTTCTTTAATAGGCATCATACCATATATTTCTTCAGTAACATAAGGCATAAATGGATGAAGCATCTTTAGAATATCCGTAAGAACTCTAACAAGGACACTCTTCGTAGTATTATCATTATAGAACTTAGATAACTCAATATACTTGTCACAGAAGTCTCCCCATACAAAGTCATATAGCGTATTACCAACAATATGAAAATCATATTTATCCATACTCTTAGTAACATTTTTAATCGTAGTATTTAATCTATTTAAAATCCACTTATCTTCTTTTTTTAAATTATCAAGAGTATAATCTTCCTCTTTAAAGTCTTCTAGTTTCATTAAAACAAATCTTGAAGCATTCCAAATTTTATTAATAAAGTTCCAAGTTGATTTAACTTTTTCTTCATCATATCTTAAATCCATACCAGGAGCAGTATTTGTAGTTAAGAAGAATCTTAAAGAGTCAGCACCATACATATCAATAACATCCATAGGGTCAATACCATTACCTAGACTCTTACTCATCTTTCTACCTTTTTTATCTCTAATAAGACCATGAATTAAACAATCTTTAAAAGGTCTTTCATTTAAGAACTCAAGTCCTTGAAAAGTCATTCTATTAACCCAGAAAGGAATAATATCATAACCAGTAACTAGTACATTATTAGGATAATATCTCTTAAGTAAGTCAGTATTATCAGGCCATCCTAAAGTACTAAAAGGCCATAGTGCTGAAGAAAACCAAGTATCAAGTACATCATTATCCTGTACCCAACCATCACCTTGAGGTTCTTCCATACCAACATAAACTTCATCACCTTTATACCAAGCAGGTATTCTGTGACCCCACCATAATTGTCTAGAGATACACCAATCATAAGTAATTTCCATCCAATGATTCATAGTTTTTTCATATCTAGGAGGAACAAAGTTAACTTTCTTATCTTTATCCTTTTGATTTTCAAGAACTCTATCCGCTAGTGGTCTCATCTTAACAAACCATTGTTTAGAAAGATAAGGTTCAACCATAACATCACTTCTCTCAGAAAAACCAACGTTATGATTAATAGGTTCAATCTTAATAAGAAGTCCTTCACTATCTAAGTCCTTAATAACAGCATCTCTACATTCAAATCTATCCATACCATTATATTTACCAGCATTCTCGTTCATTGTACCATTCGGATTCATAACGACAATTCTCTCTAGATTATGTCTATTACCTACTTCAAAGTCATTAGGGTCATGAGCAGGAGTAATTTTAACAACACCAGTACCAAATTCCATATCAGCGTGTTCATCACCAATAATAGGAATAAGTTTATTAACTATTGGAAGCATAACATTCTTACCAATATATTTTTTATATCTATCATCCTCTGGATTAACCGCAACTGCCGTATCACCAAATAAAGTCTCTGGTCTAGTCGTAGCGACCTCTAGATACTCATCAGTACCCTCAATCATATATTTAATGTGGTAGAAGGCCCCTTCAACATCTTTATAAATAACCTCTTCATTACTTAGAGCAGTCATAGCAGCAGGATCCCAATTAATAATTCTCTCACCTCTATAGATAAGACCTTTGTTATATAAATCAACAAATACCTTTCTAACAGCATGAGATAAACCATCATCTAAAGTAAATCTTTCTTTATCATAATCAAGAGATAAACCAAGTTTAGCCCACTGACTATGAATGTTTTCTGCATATTCTTCTTTCCACGACCAAGCAACCTTAAGCCACTCTTCACGAGACATACTTCTAGGATTAATACCTTCACTTCTAAGTTTTTTATCTACTTTAGCCTGCGTAGCAATACCAGCATGATCCATACCTGGAAGCCATAAAGCATCAAATCCTTGCATTCTCTTATATCTAATAATAATATCTTGAATTGAAGTATCCCAAGCATGACCTAAATGTAATTTACCTGTTACATTAGGAGGAGGAATAACTATACAGTATGGTTCCTTACTTAAATCTCCTGATTTAAAATACCCCTTTTTCTTCCAATTATCATATTTATCTTTCTCAACCATCAAATGGTCGTATTTTTTATCAAGCATTTACAACACCTATCCTTTTATCTATATAATTATTAAGAACAACCATAAGTTGTTTAAAGAACCCCTCTAATTCACTATTATCAAAATTTAAAGAATTAAATATTTTATTAACATAATCATTTTGTTTTAATAAATAATAAGAATATTTATAATTAAATGAATACATCTTTGATAAAGTAACTAATACTTCATCACTAGCATTATCACTCACTTTGGAACTAATAGTCTTAAAACTTTTAAAGTCATCATACACGAGACTACTAGGATAACTTTTGATTACTGTATCTACATATGGATAATTAACAAATAATCTAAAAGAATCTAAATTATGAGCATCCTTAATAATAGCACACATATGCCCACCTTTTTCATCTATATCCGTAGGAAATCCATTTTTATCATAAGCAAAGATAGCCATTTTAATAACTGTATCATACTTAGTTTCTTTACTAATTTCTCTAATTAACTTTTTATTAAATAAAACATCGATAGTTCTATTGTAACTATCATTAATATCATCATCCATTTGATAATTAGGAGTTTTAGAAAAGTTACCTATCTCATGAAATAGACCAATAAGTTCACAGACGGCTACTTCTTCCTCAGAAAAAATACCCAAACCAGTAGCTAGTTCTCTTGCAAGTTCCATAACTTTCAGTGAATGAAAATATCTAGCTTTAATATCTATATTATTCATATCATATTTTCTGACATATTGTTCAAATATTTTCATAATTCTACTACTTTTCATAAAATACCTCCTTTGGTTAATATAAGTATATAATAAAATCACATAATTTTCAAGTAAAATATCTAATTTATTTAGGCATCTCACACTTCGTTGTTCGTTGTTTCTGAAGCCATAAGTCTTCAGAAAGAAAGTAGAACCAATTTGGCTCTACTTTAATATTTTCTATATGTAAGATATTATTATAATATAACATTAAATATTATTTTTAGATTACAAGCTAAAAATAACGCCCTAAGACCTTAGGCTTAGGGCGCATAAACAGTCTATCCACAGCATTTGTTGATAAACTAACAATTATTAATAATATTTTCGATTTCTAAAACAGCCTCATCAACAGTATTGTTGATAACCACATAATCATATTTATTTTTATATTTAATTTCTTCTTTAGCAATATTAAGTCTCTCATTAATAATATTATCATCTTCAGATTTTCTACTTCTAAGTCTTTTTTTCAATTCATCAAAAGAAGGAGGCATAATAAATATAGTAATAGCATCACTAAAAATTTTTTTAGCATTAATAGCACCCTTAATTTCAAGTATTGCAATAACATTATCTCCATTATTCGTAGTCTCTTTAATAAATTCATTAGGAGTACCATAATAATTACTATTATACATAGCGTATTCTAGAAAATAATTTTCTTCAATATGTCTTTCAAATTCTTCTTTACTTACAAAGAAATAACTAATACCTTCTATTTCATTAGATCTTTTCTTTCTAGTGGTCATAGATACAGAATATCTGCCCACTCCTTTTTTAACTAACTCATCACAAATAGTATCTTTTCCTACTCCTGAAGGACCAGAAATAATAACAAATTTACCCTTTTTCATAACATCACTCCAATATATTAATATTATTTATAATAACTTGATATTTATCATATCTTTTTTCTACTCTACCAAAAATCTTAATAATATTACCAACTCTAATATTATTAAATTTCTTATAAACATCTGGAAAACAAGTAAGATCAACTTCTCCAAATTCATCACTACCTACAATAAAAGCCATAACATCATTGTTCTTAGTAGTAGTTTCCTTAAGTCTACTGATCATTAATATCATAGAAACTCTAGTATCAAAGAAATCACTAATGTTAGAAGTGTTAACAATAATACTATCATCTCTATATTTAGAAGCAGGATGTTCAGTAAGATAAAAACCAATAGTTTTAAGTTCTAAAGAAATAAGTTCATTCTTATCATATTCATCATATAAAATAATTTCTGGTTTTAAAGTTTCAATCATTCCAGAATCTTTAGCAATATCCGCATAATTTAGAATAGTATCTAAATTTTGTATAAGAGTCTTTTTATTATATCCAAAATTAATTGCTCTTGCATATATAAGACTAGAAATAGTCTTTTTATTAATACCTTTATTTGACATTCTTACAATAAAATCAATAGGATCAGTAAACTTACCATTTTCTCTTTCATTAATGATATCATTAGAAATAGAAGTACCAACACCATTAATAATAGATAAAGGACATCTAATACCATCTTTACCAGCATAAAAATTATTACTACTTTCATTAATATCTGGAGGAAGAATTTTAATTAAAGATTTTCTTGCCCTATTAACATAAATATTAATTTTACTAGTATTACCAATAGAATTAGTTAAGATACCTGCGATAAAGTATTTAAGGAAATATGTTTTAATAAAAGCCATCTTATAAGCTGTAATAGCATAAGAAACAGAGTGTGATTTATTAAAACCATAATTAGCAAACTTTAAAATCAAGTCATACACTTCAGTAGCGGTCCTTTCATCATATCCATTATCTAGACATCCCTTAATAAACTTAGGCTTTTCTGCTAAAATAATACTTTCTTTTTTCTTTGACATTGCTCTTCTTAAAATATCAGCCTCACCATAAGAATAACTAGCCATCTTTCTAACTATTTGCATAATTTGCTCCTGATAAATAATAATACCATAAGTAGGTTTAAGAATATCTTCTAAGTCAGGATGAATATAATCAACCCTTTCTTTGCCTTCCCTTCTAGCAATAAATAAATCAATATTATCCATAGGTCCTGGTCTATATAATGCTAAAGCCGTAGCAATATCATCAAATGAATTAACTTTAAGTTTAGATAAAAATCTCTTCATACCAACAGATTCAAATTGAAATATACCATCAGTATCAACATCTCTAAATACTTTTAGTGTTTTCTTATCATCAAGAGGAATCTTTTCAAAACTAATATTAATACCTTCATTTTTTCTAATTTCTTCAATAACATTACTAATTAAAGTCAAATTATCAAGACCTAAAAAGTCCATTTTTAATAGTCCTAATGGCTCCAAATAATCCTTTGAGAAGGCTGATACATACATACCTAAAGGATTCTTATATAAAGGAATAACTTCATCGATATCTATATTACTCATAACAACCCCAGCAGCATGAACCGATATATGTCTAGGAAGTCCCTCTAGTTTAACCGAAGCATTATATAATTTTATATAATCAGGATTAGAATTAATAAGTCTATGAAACTTACTACCTACTACATAACTATCTTTAAGGTTTTTAGTAGTAATAGCCTTAGCAATTTCATCAATAATAGGAAGCGAAATATTAAGTACTCTACCAACATCTCTTATAACTTGTTTAGCTCCTAATGTATTAAAAGTAATAATACCAATCGCTCTTTTCTCACCATATTTATTCATAACATAATCTGTTACTAATCCCCTTTTTTCACTATCAAAGTCAATATCAATATCGGGCATAGTTACTCTTTCAGGATTTAAAAATCTTTCAAATAACAAATCATATTTAATAGGATCAACATCTGTAATGCCAAGACAATAACTAACTAAACTACCAGCCGCACTACCTCTACCAGGGCCTACTAATATATTATTAAATTTAGCATATTTAACATAATCCCATACTACTAAGAAGTAGTCACAGAAGCCCATCTTATTAATAACATCAAGTTCATAATTAAGTCTATCTTGATATTCTTTAGAAACATTACCTGAGAGTCTTCTATTAAGACCTTTATTACATAAATTATTTAAATATTCAAAAGAATCAACATCTTTATTATATATAGGTAATAATCCATCTCTTTTCTCAAAAGTAACATTACATTCATCACAAATATATTTCATATTACTTTTAACAATATCATTAGTAAGATTATTAAATTCCTCTTTATCAAGTAAATGTTTCCCAGTATAAGTATTAAGTTCCATCTCTCCTAATTTCTTATCATCTTTGATCATCAATAAATAATCTAAGTACTTATAGTCATTCTTTTCAATATAAGAAATATCTGTAATAAGAACTCCATTATCTTTAACTTTATCACTTTCTTCTACAGAAGTATATCCTATATAATATTCATCAAAAAAATTAGTAATCTTTTCATTATAAGAACTATAAGGTATAATTAAAATAATATCTTTAGAATATATCTTCAAATCATCAAAAGTAATTTCTCTATCAGATATAATTGTAGCTATTTTAATAAGATTTCTATAACCACTATTATTCTTAGCAATTAAAATAAAATTATCTTGATTAGTTTTAACTTCCATACCAATAATAGGTTTAATATCATTATTAAGACAAGCTAAATAAAATTCATATACTCCAAACATATTATTTAAATCTGTAATAGCTAAAGAGGAGTAGCCCATCTCCTTAGCCTTTTTAGTCAAAATATCAATTCTATTTAAACTACTCAAAATAGAATAACAAGTTTTAACTTCTAAAGCACAAAGCATAACTACTCCTCCTTTATATATAAGTTAATTAATATCTAAGTGTTAAATAAGCAATAATTACTCCTGCTATTGCAATAATACCTGCAAGAGTTATAACACCAGCAAATCCATTACTACCAACACCAATGTTAGCTCCACCTTTAGGAGTCTTTATCTCTTTGGTAAGAATTTTAGTCTTAGGTCTATTAGCAAGAGTAACACTCTCTGGCATATTAAGATATGCTCCATCACTTTCCATTTCAATCTTCGAAGTACCATTTTTATCAGTAAAAGACTTCTCTAATTTATTAGGATCAAACTTAAATGCATTACTATTGTTTTCCATTTTTATCCTCACTTTCTTCTATTTTCTGCGATCATTGTAATATTATCTGTCAAATATTTAATTCTTTCAATAATTCGTCTTGCTTTAATTTTACCTTCACTATCATTACCGGCAAGATGTACTTCCAATTCCTTTAAAGATAAATTAGAAGTAAAAAATGTTGGTAATGATTCTTGCATACGATATTGTAAGATAGTACCAAGTACTTCGTCTCTATTCCAGCTAGTAACAGTCTCTGCTCCAATATCATCAATTAATAAAAGATCACATTTTTTAACTTTATCAAATACTTCTCTATAGTCATCAGAAAATCTTTCTTTAAGACTTCTTAAAAACTCTGGATAATATAGACAAGCTACCTTTTTACCTTTCTTAGCAAGTTCGTTGAAGGCCGCAGCCACTACATATGTTTTACCACATCCAAAGTTACCTGTCAAGAATAAACCCTTACTTTTTTCATTATTTTCAATTTTTTTAATAAAAATAGTAAGCCATTTAATAGTTTCTAGTCTATTCTTATCATCAGTATATATATTTTTCATTGAAGCATTAACTATTTCCTTAGGCATATCAAAAGAAATAATATTATCTTGATATTTAGTATCATTATCTAACTTTTTCTTGTATTTGCAGGGAACATAAGAAAAAACTAAATTATCTTGAAGTACACTAGGATAATAAACATATCCACATATATTATTCTTACATTCCATAATATTTTTACAATTAGCACAATTTTTAAGTTCTAAAGAAGCATCCTTAATTCTAGAAGTATATTTAATAAGTTCATCTTTAGATAACTTAAGTTTACTAACTAACTTTTTAAAAGTTTCATCTTCCATTTCAATATCAAAGTTTCTCTCTAATTCATATCTATCAAAACTATATTTATTAATAATATTCTTAGTATCCTTCATCATTTATACTCCTTTAAAAGCTCTTCTAATTGATTATCTTCACCATCATTAATTTTTTCTTTTTCAATTTCTTTATCAAACCAATCAGGTGTTTTGGTAATAATTCTCTTCTCTTCAATAGTTTTTTTAGTTCTTTTCTTATGTTCTTTTTCACAAAGACTCATAGCATCTTCAACTGTTTCAATACCTTTTCTTTGCCATTCACCCGCCATTGTTTCTACTAATCCTCTTGTAAGCTTTTTATCATTAATATTAAGAATATAATCAATTAAAACATTAACAACACCAGGTTTTAAATTATAATCAAGAAGTAAATCTTCAACTAATCTTAAATCTCTTTTAGTAGGTTCATTACCTTTATTCTTACTAATAAGAAGTTCTCTAGGAGAAATAGTCTCAAAAGTATATATCATTTTAGCCCTCTTTGAAGTATCTCCAATTGGTTTTCTCAAATACTCTGGTTGACAATTAGATACAATCGTAGGAAGATTACCACCATTATCAAATTGATAGAAGTTTCTAGCAGTCTTTCTAAGAGTTTCTTTATTAATAGTACCTCTTTCATTAAGACTTCCTTTAACAATATTAGTCATCTTAATAGCATCAATATCATAAATAAAAGATAAACTAATAATAAGTTCCTTAATCTCTTTAGTAAAAATTCTACTAGTATCAATATTCTTAGGCATAGCATTTATAAGAAAATTAAAGTCAAAATTACTATTAATATTAAGCTTAAGTTTATTATATTTCCTAATATCTTCTAATGATAAATCATAAGAAGTCATACACTTGCTTTCAAATACATCATTAAAATTCTTAGTAATATCAGTATATCCACTAGTATTAAATCTAGGCATCTTAAAAGTTTTAATCAAATTATCATACTCTTTTTTACCAATATTACTATATAAAACAATATTAAGTATAGGATGAGATAAAAATTCAGTAGCAGAAACAGGACTATATAATTCGTAAATATAATTATTAACATTACCCTCTTTAACTAAAGTTTTAATAAGGCCAATAGCCTCTAATTTACTTCTAGCATCTTCTACTTCATTAATAGTCATTCTAAGATTAGAAACAATTTTTTGATGAGTAAAATCAGAACTAACAATTGAAGAACTATCTAAGTCACTCCATAACAAAAAGTACAGCATTACCGCATCCATACCAATAACAGGTAGATACAAACTAGTAATAATTTTTCTATCTTCATCATGTAAAATTGTCTTATTAATAACAACATAAGAATCAGCAGGTAAAAGAATATATTTTTTCATAAGTATCCCCTGTCCTCTCCACCTATATTGTATAATAAATTAATATAAAAGTAAAGAAAAAAGAAGCTAAACCTCCTTCTTTACAAATATCTTTCTTTTCTAAAATATAATATCACTTCTATCATTAATATAATACCCAAAATAAATATTAGATTATTATAACCAGTTATTAACGAGCTTATAGTATTAAGAGAAATATGAACCAAAGATATTTTAATAATATCTCTCGTCTTAATATAGATATATCCATTAATAATACCAATAATAAAGGCAATAAAACCAGATAAAAAATTAAAATGTAATATAGCAAAAATAATACTAGTTATTATAATAACTTTCTCTTTATTATAAATAAAACATTCTACCTTAGGAATAAAACTCACTCTAAAAAGAACTTCTTCAAATATAGGACCAATAATACCAGAAGTTAAAATATCTAGAAAAAGAACAGTATTATTAGTATTATAAGTATATAAATTAAATTTATATAAAATCATATTATAAATAATTGAAATAGAACTACCTAGCATAATATATATAAAATAATTATTCTTAATATTAAAAGAAACATTAATTATATTTTTCTTACTCAAAATATATATAATACTAAATATACTAAGTAAAATATTACCAATATAAATATTTTCATATCCATTAAAGAAAATAATAGAAAAAATAAGAATAAAATATTGAATAAATAAAACAATAAATATCTCTTTTAAAGATAACAATAAACATTTAATCACTTTCATAACTTTTCCAATAAAAAAATAAGATAGCTTTAAGTACATCTAGCTGTCTTATATAATTGTACTTCCTTTCTAAACTTTAACATTAGTAGCTGCTACCACATTGATAGCTTGTAAACCTTTTGCAGTTTCTATAAGATCAAATACAACAATTTGACCTTCAGACAATGTTTTATAACCATCTTGTTTAATAGCAGAATAGTGAACAAAAATATCTTCACCATTTTGATAATCAATAAAGCCATAACCTTTGTCGTTATTAAACCACTTAACTCTTCCTTGCATCTTTGACACCTCGCTTTTCTGTTCTTTCTTACAAGAATATTATAGTATACTGCTGACCCATTTTGCAAACAATTAAGTACGACAAAATTTGATAAAATTCTTCTAAGTAACCTATTATACTTACTCTTACCGCAAGCACATTAATCATATCATGTATATAAAGTGAGGGATAAATATTTTAATAAATATAAAAAAATATCTTACAAAATAACCCGAGTTAACTATTTGTATACCAAAACAAATAAGCAAAAAAATTTGCTTTATATCTCTTTACATTAATAATGATATTATTAACAAGTTACTATTATACAAAAAAAAGTGGAATTTTCTTCCACTTATTTAATTTCAATATTCATAATTTCAAGAATTCTATTTAAATCATTAACATTTTCAAAATAAATACTAACTTTTTTATTATCTACTTTTACTTTAGTACCAAGAATATCTCTTAGTTCATTTTCAATATGAAAATAATCAGTATCCATTTTTCTTCTAGTAATAGGCATTCTTTTTTTAATTTCTTCTTTTTTACTAATTTCCTCTAGTTCATGAACACTAATATTATCTTCAATAACCTTGTTTGCTAAATCAGTAACTTCATCTTCATCATTCATTTTAGATAATACTCTAGCATGTCCCATAGAAATTTCACCATCAAGAATTTTCTTTTGAACATCTTCAGGCAAATTTAAAAGTCCCAAAGTATTAGTAATATGACTTCTACTTTTACCAATTTTTTTTGCTAAGTCTTCTTGTCTAATATCTAAGTTATCAATAATTCCTTTATATGCCCAAGCAAGTTCAATAGCAGTAAGATTTTCTCTTTGAATGTTTTCAAGTAATGAGATTTCTCTCATTTCTTCATCAGAAAACTCTTTAACAATAGCAGGAATAGTTTCCATACCAGCAAGTTTACTAGCTCTAAGTCTTCTTTCACCTGCAATTAAGTCATAACCTTTAATGCTCTTTTTAACGATAATAGGTTGAAATACTCCATAGTTTTTAATAGATTCAGCAAGTTCATTAAGTGCTTCTTCATTAAAAGTTTTTCTAGGTTGGTATGGATTAGGTCTGATTTCATTAACAGGTATTTCTTTTACATCATTAGCAGGAGTATTTTCCATAATATTACTTTCAAAAGTATCAAAATCTAATACCTCGCTAGAGAATAATTCTTCAAGTCCCTTACCTAGGGCTTTCTTTTTCTGTTCCATTTCTTTCAATAACCTCCTTTGCTAGATTAAGATAAGCAATAGTACCTTTATTTCTAGGCTCATATTCAAGAATCGGTTTACCATGGCTTGGAGCTTCAGCCAACCTAACAAGTCTAGGAATAATAGTATTATATACTCTTTCTTTAAAGAAACCTTTAATACTTTCTATTACTTCAATACCAAGATTAGTATTAGAAAACATTGTAAGTAGAACACCTTCAATATCTAAGTTAGGATTAACTTTTCTTTGAGCAAGCATAATAGTATTGATAAGTTGCATAATACCTTCAAGTGCAAAATACTCACATTGAACTGGAATAAGAACAGAATTAGCGGCCGCTAAAGCATTAGTAGTTAATATACCTAAACTAGGAGGACAATCAATTAAAATATAATCAAAATTATCACTTACTTTGCCAAGTTCTTCTTTTAACCTAATTACTCTATTAAATTTTTCACCTGTTTCTTTAGCTTTCCTTTCTAATTCAATAAGTTCCATATCAACACCAGCTAAATTAAGATATGCTGGAAGCAGATAAAGATTTTTACTCTTAGTTTTAATAATAGAATTCTCTATTGTTTCTTTCTTTGTTAATACTTCATAAATACTACTTGATATATCATTCTTGTCAACACCAACACCAGTAGTGGCATTACCCTGTGGGTCAAGGTCAACAAGTAATACTTTTTTATCTAAAACACCTAAAGAGGCTGCTAAGTTTATACTAGTAGTGGTTTTACCTACACCACCCTTTTGATTTACAATTGCAATAATTTTTCCCATCTGTTTCACCTTATTTTCCTCAAATATAATTGTATCAAAAAAAATCGAAAAAAGAAAGGGCTTTTATTTATTTTTTTAGAGTTCGCACTTTGTTGCTCACTATTTTTAAAGCCTAAGGTCTTTAAAAAAGAAATTCAAAGACATAAAGTCTTTGAATTAATGATTATTATTCTTTGTCTTTTTCATTATTAATATCGCAACATTATAACAAATATATCAAAAATCCTTGACATAATTAAAATAAAAATATATAATAAAATAGCATTTGACTTGGAGGTGTATTATATAATGAAAAGAACATATCAACCTAATAATAGAAAAAAAGCTAAAAAGCACGGTTTCTTTAGCAGAATTAAAGGTAATGTTTTAAAAAGTAGAAGAGCAAAAAAAAGAAAAAAATTATGCGCATAAAACATAATTTTGTTTTCTTTTTTTCTTTTTACCAAAAAGGAATATACTATGAAAAAGATTGAAATAATAAAATCATCTCGTGAATATACAGATATAATAAATAATAGTAGAGCAAAAAAAAGTAAATACTTTAGTGTTTACTATCGAAAAAATAATGAAAGTAACAGATATGGAATAACCGTTCCTAAAAAGACAGGACCAGCAGTTACTAGAAATAAAATTAAAAGAAGGGTAAAAAACATTATTGATAACAATAAAAAAATCGTGCATAATGGTTATGACTATGTTATAATTATTAAGAAAGGTATATTAGAATTAACATATAAAGAAATAGAAAAAGAATTGTTAAAACTAATAAGTATAGGTGATAAAATTGAATAACAACAAAAAAACAATAAAAATATTATTGCTAATATTAAGCTTAGCAATGCTAACAGGATGCACAAAAACTCTTACTGGAGAGGATAAAAAGCCAGTCAAATATGAAGAGACAGGTAAAGCGCTTACAGAAAATGTATTATGTAGACCTACAGATGAAAATGTAGTTAACATATATAAAGAAAATAATGTGGACATTGATAAATTACCAAAATGTGAGACATTTAAACCATTTTCTGAATATGAAGGACTATGGACAACAATATTTGTAAAGCCACTAGCTTGGGCTATAATAAACATAGGATTATTGCTTGAAAAAACTGGTCTAGGTAAAGGATTAGCTAATGGATTAGCTATAGTAATATCATGTTTAGTAATAAGATTGATACTTTATCCATTAACTAGAAAAACTGCAATGCAATCAGAAAAGTTGAAAGAAGTTCAACCTCAATTAGAAAAATTGGAAAAGAAATATAAAGATAAAACAAGTGAAGAAGATCAAAAAAGAAAAGCCGAAGAAATGATGGCAATATATTCAAAAAATAAAATTAATCCATTATCGAGCTGCTTATTATCATTCATTCAAATACCATTATTATTTGCTTTCTTAGAGGCAATTAATAGAACACCCGTTATATTTGAAAATAAATTTCTAAAGTTAGATATGGGTACAACAATTTCTCATGGAATAATGTCAAACCTATGGTATGCATATATTATATTCTTATTATTAATACTTGCAACTTCATATTTTTCATTTAGAAAAACTTTAAAAGATCAAACAGCAATGGCAAAGCAAATGAAGGGAACAATATATTTTATGTTAGCAATGATTTTAGTAGCAGCATTTAGTTTACCAGTAGCACTTGGAATCTATTGGATAACTTCATCACTATTTACCATACTACAAAATATGCTTGTAGAAAGAAAGAAGGCTAAGAAGTAATGAATAAGTATTATTATGAAGGAAAAACAAAAGAACAAGCAGAAGAGTTAGCACTAGAAGAATTAAAAGTATCAAAAGAAGATTTAATAATCAACAATATAGAAGAAAAAAATAACTTATTAAAGAAATCTGTAAAAATAGAAGTTCTAAATATGAATGAAATAGTAGACTTTATTAAAGACACTATAAATGAAATAATAAAGAAAATGCATTCTGAAGCAAATCTTGAAGTAAGAAGAAGAGAAAATAGTATATCAATTACAATATTCTCAGACAATAATGCTTTATTAATTGGAAAAAACGGTAAAAATGTATCAGCACTACAACTATTAATAAGACAAATGGTTAATTCAAATTTAAAGGAACCATTATCAATAGTAATTGATGTAGGAAATTATAAAGAAAAAAGAGCTAGAAACATAGAATATCTAGCAAAAAAATTAGCAAGAGAAGCATACAAAACAAAAACAGAAATAACTATGGATAGCATGAATTCTTATGAAAGAAGAATTGTTCATTCAGTGTTAGCAGATGATAAATACGTTTATACTGAATCTATTGGTGAAGAACCAAACAGAAAAGTAGTAATTAAACTAAAAGGAGAGTAATCTTCTTTTTTCCTTTGTATAAACATATAATATCATATTAGAAAGGAAGCGAATAAATGAAGTATATAGAAAAAATAAGTAAATTATTTAATATAGATGAAATATATATAGGCTTAATATTAAAAACAATAATTATAATATTTTTGATATTAGTAGTAGAAAAAATAGGTATAAGAATAATAAAGAGAACAAGAGATAGTAAAAAAGAATACAATTATACTAAAAAATATAAATTAATCATAAGAATTATAATCTTATCGGCAATAATAATAGTATGGGGAAAATATATCAAAAACTTTTTGACATTAATAAGTATAGTATCAGCAGCATTTACTATAGCAATAAGAGATTTAATATTTAACTTTTTTTGTGGAATATATATAAAGATAGTAAAACCATTTGTAGTAGAAGATAGAATAGAAATAAATGGCTATAAAGGAGATGTAGTAAATATTAACACCATGAATTTTGAAATATTGGAAGTATCAAATGTTGATACAACAGGTCAAAGCACAGGAATCATAATTCATTTACCAAACTCTATAATCTTTAACTATCCCTTAAAAAACTATAACAAAGCCTTTAAATATATATGGGATGAGATAACAATTAGAATACCATTAGATTATGATGTAAATAAAGCTAAAAAAGTATTATATAAAATAGTAAATTCAAATGAAATAATAAAAAAAATACCACCGAAATTAAAAAAACAAATAAATAATGTATCAAATAGTTATCGAATATACTATAATCAGTACGATCCTATAATATATACCAAAATAAATGAAGATCATATAGAATTGCAAATAAGATACTTAATTCATCCTAAAAAAGCAAGATATGTAGAGTCAATAATATCCAGTGACATATTATTAGCATATAAAAATGGTGAAATAGAAATATACAAATAATTGTAAAAAATAATTAACAAAGTAAATAATTACTTTTATTTTTTTGTATCTTGTGGTAAAATACTATGGAAGAAAGAAGGAAACCATATGGAAGATACAATAGTAGCAATATCAACATCAGTTGGCGAAGGGGCTATTTCAATAATAAGATTAAGTGGCCATGATGCCTTAAATATAGCAAGTAAAGTATTTACAAAAGATTTAACAAAAGTAGATTCACATACAATACATTACGGTTTTATTACAAGCAATAATGAAAAAATAGATGAAGTATTAGTTAGTGTTATGAAGGCTCCTAAAACATTTACTCGTGAAGATATAGTAGAAATAAATTGTCATGGTGGTATAGCCACAACTAATAAAGTATTAGAAGTATTATTAGAAAATGGTGCAAGATTGGCAGAACCAGGTGAATTTACAAAAAGAGCATTCTTAAATGGTAGAATAGATTTACTTGAAGCGGAAGCTACAATGGATTTAATATCATCAAAAGCCGAATCCGCTAGAAAAATATCTATAAATACTTTAACAGGTGAAACATCTAATTTAATTAAAAACTTAAGAAGTGAACTAGTAAAAATAATCAGTAATATAGAAGTAAATATAGATTATCCTGAATATGAGGATATCGAAGTATTAACAAATGAAAGTATATTACCAGATATAAAAAAATTCAAAGAAAAATTAGAAGAAATTATAAAAAAATCAGAAGATAGTAAAGTAATTAAAGAAGGAATAAGAGTAGGTATTATAGGAAGACCAAATGTAGGAAAAAGTAGTCTCTTAAATTCACTGTTAGAAGAAGAAAAAGCAATAGTTACAGATGTTCCTGGCACTACAAGAGACATAGTAGAAGGTTCATTAATTGTAAGTGGAATACCACTAAATATAATCGATACAGCAGGAATTAGAAAGACAGAAGACACTGTAGAAAAAATAGGTGTTGAAAAAAGTTTAAAAATAATTGATACTTCAGATTTATTAATTTACATTTTAAATAATAATGAAGAAATAACTGAAGAAGAGAAAAAAATATTAGAAAAAACTAAAAACAAAAAAAGAATAATAGTAGTAAATAAAATAGACTTAAAAACAAAATTAGATAAAAATTTATTAGATAGTTATATAGAAATATCAGTAAAAGAAAATATTGGTATTGATAAAATAAAAGACGAAATAAAAAGATTGTTTAACATAGGTGAAATATCTACTAACGATATGACATATTTATCTAATGCTAGAAGTATAGCCTTATTAAAAAAATCTTTAAATAATATAAATGATGCAATAAATGAAATAAATAATAATAATCCAATAGATATAGTAGAATTAAGTCTAAAAGAATCATGGAATAATTTGGGAGAAGTAATTGGTGAAACATATACCGATGAATTACTTGATGAATTATTTAGTAGATTTTGTTTAGGAAAGTAGGTGTAAATATGGACTATGAAATAATAGTAGTAGGAGGTGGTCATGCAGGTTGTGAAGCTGCCATGGCCTCTGCTAGAAAAGGGCATAAAACATTATTAATATCAGGTAGAATAAATAACATAGCAACAATGCCGTGCAATCCTTCGATAGGAGGTTCTGCTAAAGGAATAATAGTAAGGGAAATAGATGCTTTAGGCGGAGTAATGGGCGAGGTAGCTGACAAAACATTAATCCAAATGAAAATGCTAAACTATGCTAAAGGTCCTGCTGTAAAATCTCTTCGTGCACAAGCAGATAAAATAACATATCCAAAAGAAATGTTAAAACTATTAAGGGAAGAGCCTAATTTAACAATAAAAGAAGCTATGGTTGAAAACTTAATAGTAAAAGATAATACAGTTTATGGTGTTGTACTAGAAGATGGAACAAATATAACTTCAAATATAGTAATATTAACAACTGGTACTTATCTAAAATCAGACATTTTAATAGGAAATACCAGAACTAGAAGTGGTCCTCATAATGAAAAACCATCAATGCATTTATCAGACAATCTAAAGAAATACGGTTTCAAAATACTAAGATTAAAAACAGGTACTCCACCAAGAATTGATCGAAGTACAATTGATTTTACTAAAACAAAAAGAGAAGATGGCGATAAAACCTATTATACATTTTCTCATACTAACGAGCCAGTATATGATATCAATAATCAAGAACCATGTTATTTAATATATACAACTGAAGAGACTAAAAAAATAATTCACGATAACTTAAATAAATCGAGCATGTATGGTGGATTAGATGATATAACAGGAGTTGGCCCAAGATACTGCCCATCAATTGAAGATAAAATGGTAAGATTTAGCGATAAAGAAAAACATCAATTATTTTTAGAGCCTGAAAGTCTTTATTATGATGATATTTATATTCAAGGATTTTCTACAAGTATGCCAAAAGAAATACAAGAAAAGATGGTTCATTCATTACCAGGATTAGAAAAAGCTAGAATATTAAGATATGCTTATGCAATTGAATACGATGCTATATATCCAACACAGGTAAAACCAAGTCTAGAAACAAAAGTATTAAATAACTTATTTACTGCAGGGCAAATAAATGGTACTAGTGGATATGAAGAAGCAGCCTGCCAAGGTTTAATAGCGGGAATAAATGCTGGATTAAAATTAGAGAAGAAAGAGCCACTAATACTAAAAAGAAATGAGGCCTATATAGGAGTTTTAATAGATGACCTAGTAACTAAAGGAACAAAAGAACCATATCGTATGTTAACTTCAAGAGCAGAATATCGTTTATTACTAAGACATGATAATTCAGATTTAAGACTAAGAGAATATGGCCATCAAGTAGGATTAATAACTGGAGAAAAATATAAAAAATTTATTAATAAGAAAAACAGCATTGAAGAATTAAAGAACAAATTAAAAGAAATAAAAATAATTGTTGATAATGAAAAAAGAAGAGTAGGAATATCTGTATATGACTATTTAAAAAATCCAACTTCTAACCTAAAAAATATAATAGAAGAACATAATTTAGATATAAATTATCCACAGGATGTTGTCGAAGAAGTAGAAATACAAATTAAGTATGAAGGGTATATTAAAAAGATTGAAAGGGAAGCTGAAAAAATGCTAAAGAATGAAGAAAAACAAATTCCAACAAACATAGATTATGACAAAATTCCAAATTTAGCTAGTGAAGCAAGACAAAAGTTAAAAGAAGTTCGTCCATTAAACATTGCTCAAGCAATAAGAATAAGTGGTGTAAACCCTGCTGATATATCAATATTATTAGTATATTTAAGGAAACAATACAATGAATAAAGAAGAATTTGTTAATGAATTAAAAAAAATAAATATAGAACTAACTAAACAACAATTAACATTACTAGAAGAATATTATATTATTTTAAAAGAGGAAAACGAAAAATATAATTTAACAAGAATAATTGAACAAAATGAAGTCTATTTAAAGCATTTTTATGATAGTTTAACAATAAATAAAATAATAGATATATATAGTCAAAACATATGTGATTTAGGTTCAGGTGCTGGTTTTCCTGGCCTAGTATTAGCAATATGCTTTCCAAAAACTAAAATAACATTAATAGAATCAAATGGTAAAAAATGTTATTTTCTAAATTTAGTAAAGGAAAAACTAAAAATAGATAATGTTATCGTGATAAATGAGCGTAGCGAAGATTATGCCCAAAAAAATAGAGAAAAGTTTGATATAGTAACAGCACGCGCTGTAGCTCCATTAAAGCATTTGTTAGAGTATGGAATACCATTATTAAAAGTAAATGGCAATTTTATAGCAATGAAGGCTAATGTCGAAAATGAAGAACAAAATATAGAAAATTATTTAAACAAATTAAGCATCCAAGAGAAAAAAAGAATAATATTTAATTTACCAGTAGAAAATAGCTTAAGAACAATAATTATGTATACAAAGACAAAAAAAACAGATAAAAAATACCCAAGAAGATATAATGAAATACTAAAAAAAGAATTGTAAGAGACATACTAGTTTCTTCTTTTTTTAATAACAATGCAAAAAAAAATTACAAAATAACTTGTAAAATCTACAAAATTATAGTATTATTATATTAGAGTAGGAAAGAAGAAATTAAAAGAGGGTGTATAACTATGAAAATGAATAAAGAAGTAGTAATGGTAAAACTTTCAGACATAATACCAAACAGATTTCAGCCAAGATTAACATTTGATGAAGAGGCATTAAATGAATTAGCAAGTTCCATAAAAGAGCATGGAATAATCCAACCATTAATATTAAGAGATTTAGGAAGCAAATATGAAATCATAGCAGGAGAAAGAAGATATAAAGCCTCAACAATTGCAGGTTTAACTGAAGTTCCAGCAATTGTAGGAACAATGGACGATCAAACCAGTGCAGAATTAGCATTAATAGAAAACATTCAAAGAAAAGATTTAAGTGCCATTGAAGAAGCAAAATCATATAAAAAAATACTAGATATGGGCAATTTTACTCAAGAAGAATTAGCAAAAAGAATGGGAAAAAGTCAATCAACCATTGCTAATAAAATGAGATTGTTGTCTCTAACCAATGAAGTTCAGGTTGCTCTTATGAATAATTTAATATCTGAGCGTCATGCAAGATGTTTATTACAAATAAAAGATGAAGATTTACAAAAGCAAGTATTAAATAAAATAATTAGTGAAAGAATAAATGTAAGGGATACTGATGAATATATTAAAAATCTGCTTGGAATTACTAAAGAAACACCACCAATTTCAAATAGCAATGAACATAACATAGATTTAACAATTCCTATTGACAAGACGCAAAATCCACTATATGAAGCTAATGAGCCATCAACACATGAAGAGCAAAAAAATCCAAATGTGTATACTCAAACCAAAAATATTGATTTTATAAATATAAATAGTTTAGATACACCAGAAGAAAATTTAAAAGTAGAAACACCACAAAAGGAAAATGATAGTATGATTCTAACTAATAATGAAATTCCTAAAAAAGAAGAAAATAATAATGTAAATAATATATCAAAAATAAAATATGCAACAGCAATAAAGCTAGCACAAGATGCAGTAGCAGATATTCAAAAGGCTGGCTATAATGTCTCATTAGAAGAAATTGACACAGCAAATGACTATCAAATAATAATAAAATTACAAAAATAAGAATAAAAAAAACAAATATCACTCATAACTTAAAAGAAAGGGTGATATTTTTTATGAAAAAAATTATAATCATATTAACTTTAATTGTATCAACATTAATATATCTAGAAATTAAAAATAATGAAGTAGTAATACCAGATAGTGCCATTAGATTAAGAGTTATTCCAAATAGTAATACCTCAGTAGATCAAAATATAAAAAATAAAGTAAAAAAATATTTAGAAGAAAACACCTATACTTTGCTAGAAGAAGTAAGCGACTTAAATGAAGCTCGAACTTTAATAAATTCAAATATAGAAAATCTAGATAATGACATAGGAAACATATTTAAAGAAAATAATTATGATATGAGTTATAAAATAAACTTTGGATATAATTATTTTCCTGCTAAAGAGTATCGCAATATAAAATATAAAGAAGGATATTACGAATCCATCGTAATAACTATTGGTAATGGAGAAGGAAATAATTGGTGGTGTTTTTTGTTTCCTAATTTATGCTTAGTAGATTTACAAAATAAAACAGACATAGAATATAAATCATGGTTAGTAAAACAAATAAACAAAATATTTTAAAAATCAATACATATATTTAGATAGGTGATAAGATTGAAAATAATAACAATATTTTTAATTGCAGTAAGTCTATCTATGGATGCTTTTTCATTAGCACTAATATATGGAACGCAAGGAATAACAAAAAAAGACAAACTATTATTGTCATTGATAGTAGGAGTATATCATTTCATAATGCCATTAACTGGTGTAATAATAGGAAATTTAATAACAAGCAAAATTCTAATAAATACTAACATTTTAGTGGGCATAATATTATCCCTAATAGCAGTAGAAATGATAATATCTAGTTTTAAAGAAACTAACAATAAATTTCTTTTAACATTTCCCAGCTATTTAATATTTGGATTATCTGTAAGTATAGATAGTTTAACAACAGGAATAGGATTATCATTAATAACCAAAAATTGCATTTTTTCATCAACTGTATTTTGCGTTACAAGCATGCTATTTACATATTTAGGATTAAATTTAGGAGACACGTTAAATAGAAAGTATGGAAAAATATCGACCATATTAGGAGGAATGGTACTTTTCGTATTAGGATTTTTATATATACTAAAATAATGTGTAAATAAAATGTAAAAATAATTATTATCATTGACTAAAACTCCATTAAAGAATACAATAAAGTAAAGAGTGGAGGAGTAAAATGTCAAAAATCAAAATAGAAGGTGGACATAAATTGTCGGGAACAATAGACATTTCAGGCTCAAAAAATAGTGTTGTAGCATTAATTCCCGCCGCAATACTATGCGATGAAATAGTAGAAATAAGTAATGTACCAAATATATCCGATGTAGATTCTTTAGAAGAAATATTAACATATTTGAATGCAGATATCAAAAGAACAAAAGATAGTGTAGTAATAGATTCAAGTAAGATAGTTAATAAAGAAATTCCTGAAGAAATGTCCCGAAAATTAAGAGCATCATATTATTTTATGTCATCACTATTAGGAAAATACAAACATGTAGAAATGTATTTTCCAGGTGGCTGCTCAATAGGCGAAAGGCCTATAGATCAAACATTAAAAGCCTATCGTGCATTAGGTGCAACAATAATAGAGGAAGAAAATAGATATACAATAACAGCAGAAGAATTAAAAGGAAACAAAATATATCTTGATATGCCTAGTGTAGGTGCCACAATTAATGCCTTACTAGTGGCTACTAAAGCAAAGGGAGTTACAACAATAGAGAATGCTGCTAAAGAACCCGAGATAGTAAATGTAGCTACCTTTTTAAATAATATGGGTGCTAAAATAAGAGGTGCAGGTACAGAAACCATTACGATTAAAGGAGTGGAACATCTTCATAAAGCCTTTCACGAAGTAATTCCCGATCGTATAGAAGCAGGCACTTACATTATTATAGGTGCACTATTAGGAGAAAATTTAAAAATTAAAAGAATTATTCCAACTCATGTAGAATCATTAACTTCAAAATTAATAGAAGCTGGCGCAGATATGGAAATAAAAGAAGATGAAATAATAATAAATGCCAAAGATAAGTATAAATCAGTAAATATAAAGACACAACCATATCCGGGCTTTCCAACAGATTTACAGCAACCATTAATACCATTTCTAACCAAATGTCGTGGTACAAGTACTGTTGAAGAAACAATATATGAAAACAGATTTCAAAACATATATGATACAAATCGCATGGGTGCAAACATCATAGTAAAGAACAACAAAATAGCAAAAGTAAAAGGAATAACACCACTACATGGCAAAAATGTAACAGCAACAGATTTAAGAGGTGGTGCCTCTATGCTAATATGTGGTTTAATAGCGGATGGAATAACTCAAATAGATAATATAAAATATATTTTAAGAGGATACGATAACATATGTGAAAAGTTATCTAAAGTAGGTGCTAAAATAGAACTAATATAAATATAATTAATTAGGTGAATTATGAAAAAAATCATATTGGTATTAATTATATTCATAGCATGCTACTTTATATATAATTTAACAATAGATAAAAAAGTGTCATATCTGACACTAGGAGACATTTTATCAAAAGGAACAAATGAATATGGAGTATCAAATAATGGTTATAGCAACTATATAAGAGATTATTTAAAAGATAAAGGAATGCTAAAAGAATACAACAATACATTTACTTCAAATGACTATCGTATATTAGACATAATAAGAATATTATCATATAACGAAAAAAAAGATAATTATTCACTTAATAGACTTATAAAAGAATCTGATATAATTACAGTATCATTAGGGATGAGTGAAATATATAATAAAATTTTAAACAATAATCAAAATATATATACTTATATAGATTCACTAATTAATGATTATACAAAAATAATGAACTACATAAATAAGTTTCATCATCAAAAAGTAATAATTCTAGGATATTATAACGTTTTAGGAACAAAAGATGATATTTTTGATTATGCAAATTACAAATTAGAAATAGAGTGTCAAAAAAGAGAATTTATATATGTAGATTTATCAAAGATTCTAAGTAACAATCCTAATTATTTCTCAAAAAAAGATACTTTTGTGCCAAATTTAGAAGGATATGAAAAAATTTCTCAAATAATAGTTGAAAAAATACAAAATAACTGATATAATATACCATGTAATTTTATTACTATGACATTTGTCATGGCGGAAGGAGAGAAAAAAATGAAAAAAAACATTCATCCAAATTATGTAGAAGCAACTGTAACATGTGCTTGCGGAAATACATTTAAAACAAAATCAACTGAAGAAAATATTCAAGTTGAAGTATGCTCAAAATGTCATCCTTTTTATACTGGAAAACAAACATTAGGTTCTAAAAAAGGACAAGTTGAGAAATTTAATAAAAAATTTGGTTTTGATACTCAAAAATAATGTGATTAATTCACATTTTTTTTATTTTGTAAAACATATCATAGATTTTTTATTAGAAATCTGATACAATTAATCTAGTGATGGAAATGAAAAAAGAAAAAATACAAAACAAAATTAAAAAGTCATTAGCAGTAATTTACAAGAATAATTTACTAGAAGTAATATTTATTTTACTTAATTTAATAAATGCACTATTACTTCGTATAAACACAGTTAATAATGGATTAAGATATTCACCATTTATTATTGACTTATCCTTTTTACTAATAATTACCCTATTAGCCCAAAAAATAAAAATCAAAAAAAGAATATATTATTATATGGCTATGACAATATTATTTACCATAATATGTATTGTAAATAGCATATATTACCATTACTATAGTTCATATGCCTCATTTTCAATAATTGCTAATATTTCTTTTGCCGGTGATGTAAAAGATGCCATATTTAAAAACGTTTTAAGAGTTCCAGATTTAATATATATTGCGGCACCAATAATATTATATTTATCGTATTATTATCTAAAAAAGAAAAACAAATTAGCAAAAGAAATTTCAGTTAAGAAAAAGAAACTAAATAAAAATGTTCTAGTAACAATTTTAATTTTATTTATAAGTGGTGCCCTAACAATGCCACTAAGTTCTTGGAATAGATTATATAAATTATGGAATAGAGAATCAGTGGTAATGAATTATGGAATATATATATATCAACTAGATGACTTTTTTCAAAGCCTAACACCCAAAATAAATAGTATTTTTGGACACGATAAATCTTTAAAAAAAGTTACAGACTATTATAAAGAACATCCTTATAAAAAAACAACTAATGAATATACAGATATATTTAAAGGAAAAAATGTTATTGTAATTCATGCTGAGAGTATGCAAACTTTTCCTATGAATTTAAAGTTTAATGGAAAAGAAGTAACTCCTAATTTAAATAAACTTGCAAAAGAAGGAATATATTTTAACAATTTTTATGCTGAAGTAGGAGTAGGAACAAGTAGTGATAGTGAGTTTACTTTTAATACATCCTTAATGCCATCAACAAAAGGCACAGCCTTTGTAAACTATTTTGATAGAGAATATGTTGCCATACCAAACTTATTAAAAGATAAAGGTTATTATACATTTAGTATGCATGCAAATACTGGTGACTTTTGGAATAGAAACAATATGTACAAAGCATTAGGATATGATGATTTTTATAGTAAAGAATCATATGTGATTGACGAAACGATAGGTTTAGGTTTATCAGATAAATCATTTTTTAGACAATCAGTAGAAAAAATAGAAAAAATAAAAGAAACAAATGATAGTCCATTTTATGGTCTGTTAATAATGCTTTCTAATCATACACCTTTTGATGATGTTGATTTAATGGAAGAATTTGATACTACAATATCAGTTGATACCGGTTATAGCACTATAACAAGAGATTATCTTGAAGGAACAACAATGAATAACTACTTAAGGTCTGTTCATTATGTAGATTCTGCTATTGGAGAATTCATTAAAGAGTTAAATAAAAAGAATCTATTAGATAATACCGTTTTGATAATATATGGAGATCATGATGCAAGACTAAGTTATAATGACTTTAATTTATTATATAATTATGATGCTATTGAAAACAAAATAAGAACTGAAGAAAATGATAAATATAAACCATATAACAAATACGATTATGAGCTCGATCGAAAGGTACCATTAATAATTTGGACTAAAGAAAAAAAATATAATATTGAAGTAGATACCCCGACTGGAATGATAGATGTATTACCTACTATTGGTAATATGCTAGGAATACATAGTGATTACCAAATAGGTCATGATATATTTAGTTTAAAGGATAAAGATAACACTGTAGTTTTTGTTGATGGCTCATTTTTAACATCAAAAGTATATTATAATGCACCAAAAGCAGAAATATATGATATAATTAAAGAAGGAGTGGGTGAAGAATACATAAAAGAAAGAGCAGATTATGCTACAGAAATAATAGAAGTATCTAATGATATTATTTCTTACAATCTAATAAAAGAATTAAAAAGTGGTATTAATAAAAGTAACTAGCAGTATGGGAGGAAGATTAAAAATGCTAAAGTTTATAGTATGCGAAGATGACGCAGAAGAATTAAATATTGCAGTACAAACAATTACCAAATCAATGATGAAATATGCCGACATTGAATATAAGGTAGAAAAATTTCAAAGATATAATGAAAAATTAGAAAAAATAATAAATGAACCATTTGATACAAAAATTTATTTACTAGATGTTGAATTACCAGTAGTAGGAGGTTTAGAAATAGCCTCAAGAATAAGAGAACAAGATGATAAAAGTTATATAGTATTTATAACAGCCCATCCAGAATGTAAAAATGATATATTCTTTTCAAGATTAGAAGCTATTGATTATGTTGAAAAAAGCGCAATATATCCCCAAAGAGTAGAGGACACCATAAGGTATATAATAGATAGACTTTTAAGGAACAGAGTACTAACATTCAATTACAAATATACAACATACAAAGTTTTATGTAAGAATATAACTTACATAGAAAAAGATCCATCTGGATCAAAATGTATTATTCACTTTATGAATGATAAACCAAAACATACAATCAAAACAATAACAAGTATGGAAAAAGAATTATCACCATTATTTTATCGTTCACATAAAGCATGTTTAGTTAATTTAGAAAATATAAGTAAAGTCGAATATGCAAAATTCACAATCCACTTCAAAAATGGTGCATCAACTACCTTGTTGAGTGCTGGATGTAGAAAGGGGTTGAGACAACGTGTTGGAAGTTTTGAAGATATTTTTGAGTAGTATCTTTATGATGATATCAGTCCATGTCTTTGGATTAGTAACATCAAAAGATAAATCAAAGAAGAACATAAAATTAAAAAACATACTAATATTAATACTCTTTGCTATATTACATACAATAGCATATTTGTATTTAAAAGGAACCTATAAAACAGTAATACTATGCACAATATATGCTATATATTTTTACATAGTGTTTGATAAAAAAGTATATAAATCAATATTTTCATCAATAATTTACGCAGTGATAACAATAGTACCAGATTTATTAACCCTTGGTTTTGCCACTAAAATATTAGGAATTAGTAAAGAATATTATTATTTAGATTTTGCAGGAAGTATACTAGGGAACTTTATAGTAAGTATGTTAATGATAATATTAATATATTTATTAAGGAATCCATTAAAAACAGTAGTTAACTATAAATTATCTAATAATGTTAAAATAGTGACTGTTTCTGCCTTAACTTTAATTACTATTGCCATATTCTTTTATAATTTAATTAGTGATTTTAGACATGATAATGATATCTATACCTATTTATTAGTAATAATAACATTAATAGTTATTTTAGTAACATTATTAAGACAAAAGATGGATAATGAAAATATGTTTAAGAAATATGATGATTTATTAACAATAATGAAAAACTATGAAAGTGATATTGAAGAACAAAGAACTATTAATCACGAATCAAAAAATGAACTATTAACTATAAGAAGTAAATTATCTGAAGAAAATGATAAGGAACTATGTAGTTATGTTGATAGCATTATTGGAGATAAGAAAAGTGTTAATAGTGCAAAATTCTCTAAATTCAAATATTTACCATCTAATGGTTTGAAAGGCTTTTTCTATTATAAATTTATTGAAGCCGAAAAAAGAGGAATAAAAGTTTCATTAAATATTTCTAAACTAGTTGAAAATAGTTATTTAGGAGATATGAAAACTAAAGATTTTAAAGACTTAACTAGAATAATAGGAGTATACTTAGATAATGCTATTGAAGCAGCAAGTACTTCTAAAGATAAAAAATTAGGAATAGAAATATATGAAGTCAAAGGTATTATTCAAATTATAATTTCAAATACTTATGATAATGCCATTGAAAAAGATAAAGTTGGTAATGAACGATATAGTACTAAAGGTAAAAATAGAGGTCATGGATTATTATTAGTAAAAAGGATTTTAAATGAAAATAACAAAATAACTTCTGAAACTAAAATAACTGATAGCTTGTATATTCAAACTATCAAAATAAATGAAAAATAAATAAAAAAAAAGAATCAGCTTGCGGTATTTTTGATTCTTTTTTCTTGTTTTAGTTTAAAAGGCTATTTTAATAAACTTTTTGGCATTTTAGGTTCATCAGTAAACCATAATAGACAAGCTTTAGTACCTGCTTTAGCAGATAATGAACCGATCCAATTCAATAATCCAGCAAACATCTTTTTACCTCCTAATCTTATATTTTTCCAACTCAACGATAAGTAACAATATAGTTCTTATAGTTATCGTATGGCAATTGAAACATCCTGTATACAAAAGGATGGATCATCAAACTTGCATCTAGTAGTCCAAAGCACAAGAATGAACTAGCAACACTATTTTTAAGTAAAATAATAAATATCAAATATATCATACTAGTTATTATAGTCATAACTTTATACCTTTTTCTTTTATATTTATTTATAAGTGGTCTTTTATATGTATCAGCAGGAGCATATCTTACAAGTGTAATAAAAGCTATAATACTAATAATATATTTTACATATATATTAACATCAACATATTTACATATAGTAGCAGTACCTATAAAAAGCACACCAGATATGATATAGCAGTGCCAACTTTTCTTAGCATGCATACCAAAAGCTGTAGTTCTTATTATATTGTAACACAACAGAATACAGAGAACTTCTTTAAAAATATTTAAAACTAACGAAATACCAAATATAACAATTGTTTTAGTAAAAGTAATATAAAGAGCTTCAAGACCATAGCTAATTTCTTCTAGTTTATCATCATTATATTCTGGATATTTATTTTTAATATTAGTCATAGCAGTATTTAAAATTTTTTCTCTCATATTTTTACCTACAAACCAAGTATATCACTAATGCAGTAGTAGAAAATAGAAATTAATAAAACAAATTAATCAAAATAATTAATATTTTTTATGTTAACTATTGAGTAACTGGCACTTTGTTTTGACTAAAAAAAATATTGCTTGTAATATAGCAAAAAAGATAGTATAATTAAATAGAGGTGGAAGATAAAGTGGAACTATATCAATATATAATCATAATGGTAGTCTTATTAATAATAGCCCTTGCCATTGTGAAAATGAATAAAAAGAATATTAAATTAGAATTTAATAAATTAGTTGATTTACTAGGAGGTAAAGATAATATTCTTGATACCGAGGTAGAAATGTCTAGATTCAAAGTAACATTAAAAGATATAACTAAAGCTAATAAGGAAGGAATTCTGAAATTAGGAGCTAAAGGTGTTGTTGAAATAGATGACCAATTAAAAATAATTCTAGGTTCAGATGCTAAAAAATTAAAAAAATATATAGATGAATTAAAATAAGAACTTATGTAATTACAAAAAATTACAAAAAGTTCTTTTTTTCGACTTAATTCGACAAAAATCGACAAAACAAAGGCGTATAATTATTTTGAAGGTGGTAGAATGAATTTATTTATAATAAAAGATATAATATTAAATTTAATATTAATTACATTTCCTATATTAGTATATTTAGTTTTAGTTTGCTATCGAGAAAATATAGATAATAACAATAAAGACACAATGTTAACAATAGCTTTAATTACATCGTTATATTTATGCTTAAAATATATTCCTAGTGAAATAAATACCAAAGTATTATTATTCTGCAATATACCAATAGTAATAGCTTACATGAAAAAGAAACATTATTTAGGTATATTTTTATCAATCATAAATGTTTTATATAGTTATTATGTTCTAAATATAGAGGTAATCATAATGATTATAAAATATGCATCATATCTAGGCTTATACTTATGTGCTAGAAAAAAGAATCTTACTAGCGACTCGTTTATATTATCAATAGCTATAATTCAGGGTTTCTTTCTATCATTTGAATATTTCTTTAAAGACATAAAAGTATCAGCAAATGATTTTGTATTATTATTAATAATAGTTTTTATTTATTATTTTGCAACATTTTCCATACTATATTTATTTAAAGTAATGGATAAAATAGAATCACTAAATACTACAATTAAAATGCTAGAAAAAGATAAAAAAATAAAAGATGCATTATTTAAATTAACTCATGAAATAAAAAATCCATTAGCAGTTTGCAAAGGCTACATAGATATGATTGATTTAAATAAAGAGGAAAAAGCCTTAAAATATATTAGTATAATGAAACAAGAAATAAATAGAAGTCTAAATATTATAAGTGATTTTGTTGAATATAATAAAATAAAAGTAGTAAAAGAGCAAATAGATTTAAACTGTCTATTAGATGATGTTTATGATTCTTTTAAAATACTTATGACTAATAAAAAAATAAAGTTAGAATATAAAAATCGCGATGATCAAGAAATTTATTTTAATGGAGATTATGAAAGATTAAAACAAGTAATTATCAATATATTAAAAAATGCCTACGAAGCCTGTACAGAAAATGGTAAAGTAGAAATATCTTCTAATCTATATAAAAACTATTTAGACATATTAATCGAAGATAACGGAATAGGAATGGATGAAGAAACATTAAAAAATATCAAGGAAATGTTTTATACTACTAAACAAAATGGTACTGGATTGGGAGTAGCTCTATCAAATGAGATAATAAAATCCCATAATGGAGAATTATTATTTACATCAGAACCGAATAAAGGTACAAAAGTGACAATAAGATTACCATATTAGTGATCTTATTGTTTAAATATTTATAAATATCTGCTATAATATATAATGGTGATTTTATGGAAGATATATTTTTGAAGAATTTACCATCTCTAGATCTTCATGGTTATGATAGAGAAACAGCACGCGTAGCTACCGAAGATTTTATAGATGAAAATATAATACTAAAAAATAGTAAAATATTAATAATACATGGTAAAGGACTAGGAGTGGTAAGGAAATCAGTTCATAATGTATTAAGTAAAAGAAAAGAAGTAACAAAATATCATACTGATAACTTAAATGATGGATGCACAATAGTTTATTTATCTGTTGACAACTAATTAGCTCTATGCTATAATAAATTACAATTTTAGGGAAGATATTATATGCTAAATAAAGAAATAATTAAACAGATAAAAGAAATAAATACCATCATAAAAGAAATCATACTGCTAATATTTTTATTAATAATATGTTTAATAATATTCATTGTTGAATTAATATAATATCACCAAAATAGGGAGGTTTTATATAATGGAAGATGAAAGACAAATAAATTGGTTAAGCTTATTTATTAAAATAATAATCATATTCATATTTGCTATAATATTAATATGGTTAGTATCAAAAATAATAAATAGTAGTAAACCATCAGAGACATTTAAAAACAATATTAATAATATGGAAGAGGTAGCGGTTTCTTATTTTAAAGAAATAGATTTACCACAAGAAAAAGGAAAAAGTACTAAAATAACATTAGAGGAAATGATAGAAAGAAAATTAATTGTTTCTATCAATGAAAATAAAAAATCAACTTGTGACGTAAAAAAAAGTTACTCCAAAATAACTAGAAATAAAAAAGATTATAAAGTAGAAACTACTTTAGTATGTGGTAAAGAAAAAGATACCATAACAAGAAAATTTAGTTTTAAAGATTGCAAAAACTGTAATACAAAAACAGAAACTAAAGATAACACAAAAGATAATACAAATAAGGATACTAACAAAGATACAACCAGTACTAACACTAGCACAAACACTACAAAAACAACATATTACGAATATGTAAAAGAAACAACAACATATAGTAAATGGGCAAAAGGTAATAAAACTGGCGATAATATAGAAAATAAATATGAGTATTATAGTACTGCAACTAAAGAATACTACACATTAGGAGCAGTATCTAAAAACAGCACATCAGCTTCTTACACTATAAAATTAGATAAAGTTCCAAATAAAGATTACTACTTTACTATAGTTAAAGAAGTAGAATTCCTATCAAATAATGAAAAAGAATTCTTATCTAGTAATAATACATCAATATCTAAAGGAACAAAAATAAATAAATTACCAGATAGTATTAAAAATTACTCATTAACTGAAGACAATTTCAAATATAAATTATCTCCATACTATCGTAAAGGTTCTTTCTACATAGATGTCACATTAAATGATATAGATACAACCATATCATCTTATAATAATGTATACTTTGTACCATTAAAAATAACAGTTAAATTTATGTCTCCTAAGATAACAGAAGAAAAACCATCAGGAGATTATGATACCATAACATACTATCGTTATGTTGAAAAAAATAAAGAAACAAAATGGTCAACAGAAACATCATTAGAAGGATATACTAAAACAGGAAATACAAAAACAGAATAGAACTTCACTTGAAGTTCTATTTTAATATTTTATCAACAATACCATAATTTAACGCTTCCTGGCTATCCATAAAATAATCCCTTTCCGTATCATTATCAATCGTAGCAATATCTTTACCAGTAACTTCGGCTAAGATCTTATTAAGTTTTTTCTTAAGTTTTAATATTCTTTCAGCAGCAATTTTTATTTCTGTTGCTTGACCCTGCGCTCCTCCAAGAGGCTGGTGTATCATAACTTCTGCATTGGGAAGAATACATCTTTTACCCTTTTTACCAGCAGCCAATAGAAAAGCAGCCATTGATGCCGACATTCCCACACAAATTGTGGATACATCACTTTTAATAAAATTCATTGTATCATAAATAGCCATACCCGCAGTAATAGAACCACCAGGAGAATTAATATACAAACTAATATCGTCACTATTTAAACTATCTAAATATAAAAGCTCTGCTACCACAACATTAGCAGTATTATCATTAATTTCTCCATTCAAAATAATAATTCTATCTTTTAATAATCTCGAATAAATATCATATGCTCTCTCGCCCATATCATTCTTTTCAATAATCGTAGGAATTAAATTCATAATTAGTCACCCATAATTAGTATAATATATAGATAGTCTATTCATAACAAAAAAAGTATGACAAAATATAACAAACTATGATATAATAATAATATAGACTATCCAAAAGGAGGAATAATATGGAAACAATAATAATAACTTTGGATAATAATAAAAAGAAAGAATATGTAAAAGGAATAAAATTAAAAGAGATAATTGAACAAGAAAAAGATAAATTAACAAATACCGTAGTAGGAGCCCTTTATAACAATAATATGATTGACTATGAAGAAACACTAACTAAAAATGGTAAACTATATATATATGATTTAAATACCAAAGAAGGAAATAAAATCTATGAAAAAGGATTACTTTATCTATTTGAAGTATCAGCAGTTGAAGCCCTAGGCAAAGATACTCAAATAATAGTTAAGCATTCAATTGATAAAGGAATTTATTGCAAAGTAAACAAACCATTAACTACCGAAGATATAACAAAAATAAAAAAGATAATGAAAGAAAAAATAAAAGAGAATATACCTTTTACAAAAATAGAAACATCTAAATCAGATGCCATAGCATATTTCAAGAATAAAAAAAGAGAAGACAAAGTAAGAACATTATTCTATATAAAAACAAATTTTGTAACCCTATATAAACTAGGAGATACCTATAACTATATAATTGGAGACCTTCCATATACAACAGGTTCTTTAAAATATTTTGACCTATCATTAATTAAAGACCATGGTGTCGTAGTAAGATTTCCATCAATATATGATAATAACAAAGTAGTAAAATATACCCATCATGAGAATTATTTCAATAGCCTTGAAGAATA
Source organism: uncultured Bacilli bacterium (assembly GCA_934162325.1). Classification (GTDB taxonomy): domain Bacteria; phylum Bacillota_I; class Bacilli_A; order RF39; family UBA660; genus CAG-302. The sequence goes on along the minus strand of CAKPIH010000005.1, from coordinate 1,643 downwards.
TGGAACATGGGGAAACAATTTAAATATAAACAACCTAGGAGAATTAAATGAATTTATAACTAATAATAATGCTGGAGATATCATTCAGTTATCTGAAATAATGCAGGACTATAAATTACTTAGTATCGCAGAGCAGATAGTTTTAAATAAAGAAGATTATAAAGTAATATTATTATCAGGACCATCAAGTTCAGGCAAAACAACTAGTGCCATGAAATTATCTTTATATTTAAGAAGTCTAGGATTAAATCCCACTCATCTATCATTAGATGACTATTTCTTAGAAAGATCAGAAACTCCATTAGGACCAAATGGCAAACCAGATTTTGAGTCTCTTAAGGCCATTGATGTAAAACTATTTGATAGTCAAGTTAGCAAAATGTTAAAAGGAACTAAAGTAACAGTACCAACATTTAACTTTATAGAAGGCCAAAAAGAATATAAAAGAACAGTTCAGTTAAAAGATAACGATATCCTAATAATTGAAGGATTACATGCTTTAAATGAAGAATTATTAACTAATATACCTAGAAAGAAAAAATTTAAAGTATATATAAGTCCATTAACATATCTAAATATCGATAATGATAATCGTATTGGTATGACAGATTTAAGATTATTAAGAAGAATGGTAAGAGATAATCGAACAAGAGGATATAATCCATCAAAAACACTTGAATCATGGTCTGATGTTCGTGATGGAGAAGAAAAATATGTCTTCCCGTATCAAGATAATGCCGATGTTATGTTTAACACCAGTCTAGCCTATGAACTAGCAGTCATTAAAACATATGCAGAGCCATTATTATTTACTATAAAGGAAGATGACCCTAACTATCAAGTAGCCCAAAGACTAATAGAATTATTAAAATTTGTTTTACCAATACCAAGTGAAACTGTACCAAAAACTTCAATATTAAGAGAGTTTATTGGAGGAAGTTATTTTGAATAAATAAAAAGCATATATTTAAGTAGGTGTAATATGAATAAATATAAACTACTTATAATAATATGCTTTTTTCTTGTAACATTATGTTTACCTAGAGTAACTGCTACTGTAAAAAATTTAAATTTACTAGGAAAAGTAATAATTTTAGATGCCGGACATGGTGGTAAGGACGAAGGCGCCAGCAGCGGGCAAATAAAAGAAAGTGAGTTAAATCTTATCCTTACAAAAAAATTAGAAAAAGAATTAACATCAAGAGGAGCAACGGTTTACCTAACTCGTAAAGATAATAATGACTTATCCACAACAACTGTTAATAGAAAACGAAATGACTTATACAATAGAGCTAAATATATAAATGATATTTCACCTGACATGTATATATCCATCCATTTAAATGCTTCACCATCATCTTCATGGAGAGGATTTCAAGTATTTTATACAGGTAATAATAAAGAAAATAAAATTATCGCCGAAACCATAACTAATCATCTAAAAGAAAACATATCTAATGTCAGAGAAATAAAAAAAGACAATACCTATTATATGTATAAACATATAAAGTCTCCAGGAGTATTAATTGAAGCCGGATTTATATCCAATCCAAATGATAACTATCTTTTAAGAGACAGCAATTATCAAAATAAATTAATAACCCTAATTAGTGATTCAATCGAAAAATATTATCAAAATAAAT
>CAKPIH010000004.1 GCA_934162325.1 uncultured Bacilli bacterium | reverse complement strand
AGTACTGCTCCTGCTGAAGCTAATCCTAGTGAAGCAAGAATTAATGCTAAATTCATATCATTAGTAGCTGGATTCTTAGTAGCAACATTATTGTATCCAACAACACCATATGTACTTAAGTGAGTTGTTGTAAATACTACTTTACCATTTTCTAATTTAGCATCTAAGGTTTCAACTAGTTTTCCTTCTTCATCAAAATATACTACTTTATAATTATCGTATTTTTGATCACTTTCAGGAATTGCAATGGCAATTGTAAATTTACCATTTTCTAATTTTTCAATTCTATCATCACCATTTAAAACATTAATTTCATATAAATTAATTAATTTTACTTCTTTTACTTTTTTATTGTCTTTATATGCTTCAGTTACTTTTTCAGTACCTTTTTTAATTTCATCTTCAGTTTTTTCAGTTACTTTTAAAACTAAATCATTTCTAATAGCTTCTGCACTTTCAAATATAACTTTTTCATCTTTAGTTTCTAGTACTTTGTTTTCTGATACTGTGTAAGTACCATTGTTTTCTTTTATAACATGTTTGCTTGCTACATAATTAGTGTCTATTTTTTTATTTGATGTGCATCCTGTAACAAATCCAGTAAAATCATCACTATAAATGGTATTTGTACCTTCATTTATGGCTTCAAAAGTACCCCCAGTTATATTTAATTTGATTTTTTCTAAATCAGTAGCAGAATTCTTTTGAGGATTACTTTCATAGAAAGCAGTAAATCCTTTGATTGTACCACCTTTAATATTAACAGTAATAGCATATTTTGTAGTATGTTGTGCTACAGCAATACCAGCTCCGTTAGTAGTAGGTCCATTTCCATTAGGCTTTACAGTAGTTGGTTTGTAAATACCTGTGATTGTGCCTCCATTTACATTTAGTTCCCCTGAACGAATTTCAATACCAAGGTCACCAATAACTTCTCCTTTATTGATTGTTAGTGTACCTAATTGTGGATGATAAATACCAAGAGTTCCTGTTTTATCGCCTTCTCCTTTTATAACACCACCATTAATTGTAATATTGGTGTCACCATATCCAATAGATCCGTTTCCAGAAATACCATATGAATATCCTCTTAGTTCACCTCCATTAACTGTCAATTTTGAACCTTTATAAACTGTAACAGCAGCCCAAGTTGTTGATTCTCCTGGTTCAATTGCTCCTTTACCAGTAGTATCATTAATAGTAAGGTCTGCTTTATCTTCCAAATGAATAACTCCTCTTTGAACTTCCATTGCATCATTTTTTGCAACAGATAAAGCTTTACCATTAAGATCTAAAGTTACCTTTACACCGTTTAGTGTAATAGCACCATAAATGTTTGCTCCTTTTGATGTTTTTCCAACTAGTTCAGGTTCAATGGTAATATCATTTGCTAAAGTACAAGTATTACCGTCTTTTGCTAAACAAGTTTTTAATTCTTCGGCAGTCTTTACTTCTACAGCTTTAACTCCACATGTGAAGGCAAACATTGAAATTAATGCTGCAATAAATAATTTTGTTTTCTTCATTTTCTTTTTCTCCCTTTCTTAGATAGGTTCCCTATCCTTAAGTTAATTATATCATATTTAATATTTTTAGCAAGACAATTTTGTATAAAAGCATTTACTTTACACAATATAGAACAAATAAGCAAATGTAATTTGCTTTACATCACTTCACAGTGATGTGATTTCTGTTTCATAGACTCTGTAACCAGACTTCTCCGCAGACTTAAAATCCGATAGTCTAGTGCCGTACTTATTTCTTAATTTTTAAGAAATCTTGTTCGTTCTTTATATTTTAGTATAATTCTTCATATATAACTTTAACCCTTCAAACATAATATTTATACTTGCATTTAAATCTCTATCTATTTCCTGATTACATTTAGTACACTTATATTCTCTCCTTGTTAAATCTTTATATCTTTTATCTTGAGTGCTACATCTACTGCATATTTGACTAGATGGATAATAGGTATTTATTTGATAAAAATATTTGCCTTTATGTTTTACTTTATATAGTAGTTGTCTTATTATTTCACTAAATGTAGCATCGTTTATTTTACTAGATAGATTGTTATCTTTACCTTTAATAATCATTTCTTTAGTTTTTAATTTTTCACAATTAATAATATCATACTCTTAAAATACTGTCAATGTATTTTAATACAATTGTTTGCTTATGTTATATGTTTTTTTTAATGAAAGTATTTTTACTTTTGTTAATAAAATGATATTGAAAAGATAGTAAATAATTCATATATGTTACAAGAAAGACTTGTACTTTCATAACTACTTGTAAACATTTTAAAAAGTGAGACAGTCGTCCCACTTTTAGTCGTACAGCAAAATAGTACTAGCTGAGTTTCAGTTCCTATTATATAAAAAAGAATAGACTTTTTGTCTATTTCTTTTATAGATTTTCTTTAACTAGTTTTTTTGTTATTATTAATACTGCTCCTACTGAGGACATTCCTAACAATGCAAGTATTAATGTTAAATTTATATCGGCTGTTTTTGGATTTTCTATTATTTCAGGTACTACTTCTGTTACTATGTTGTTATTACCTACTAAGCCATATGTACTTAGGTGTGTTGTTGTAAATACTACTTTACCATTAACTAACTTAGCATCTAATGTTTCAACTAGTTTTCCTTCTTCATCAAAATATACTACTTTATAATTATCGTATTTTTGATCACTTTCAGGAATTGCAATAGCAATTGTAAATTTACCATTTTCTATTGAAATTACTTCTCTATCTTTCATTATTCTAATGTCATATATTTTAATTAATGTTGTATCTTTTATTTCTTTATTATCAATATATGTTTCTTCTACTTTTTTTGATGCTTCTTCTTTTGTTTCTTTTCCTAGTTCTTCTATTTCTAATGTATATGTATTATCAAGAGCTTTTTCACTCTCTAATGTTACTTTTTTATCATCTGTTTCTAATACTTTGTTTTCTATTACTGCATATGTACCATTGTTTTCGTTAACTATATATGTATTTGTTATATAATTTACTACATCTGAGTTAAATATTCCTCCAGTGATAAATGCTGTGAAATCTTCACTATATACTGAATTTGTTCCACCGTTTATAGCTTCAAAAGTACCACCTGTAATATTTAAATTTATTGCTACTAAATCTTCTGCAGAATTTTTTTGTGGATTACTTTCATAGAAGGCAGTATATCCTTTTATTGTTCCATTTTTTATATTTACATTAATTGCTTTTTTTGTAGTGTGTTGTACTACAGCTATTCCAGCACCTGTAGTAGTACTTCCATTACCATTTGGAGTTGTTTCTGTTGGAATTGCTGTTCCAATTATTGTTCCACCATTTACATTTAATTCTCCAGCACGAATTTCAATACCAGTATTACCTTCTATACTAGCGCCTTCTTCGATTGTCCATACTCCATATCCTGCAGCATAAATGCCTTGTCCTTCTGCACTTATTTTTGCTGTACTAGAAATATTTATAACTGGTGCATTATTGTTGTCTGTTATTGAACCATTTAAATAAATTCCAGAGCCTAGATCTCCATTTGTATCTTTCATTCCAATAGTAGTTCCATTAACATTTACGGTTACACCATAGGCCTTGGAATTATTTTGATCGATAAATAAACCTGCCCAGCCTTTTATGGTTACATTTTCTCCAATAGTTAATGTTGTATAATTAACATCTTCTACTTTTTCTGATCCTTTTATAATTATTGGTGAGAAATATGGACTTTTTTCATATAAAGTTCCTGTTCCTGTAATATTTAAATTGCCTCCTTTTAAATAAATGTATTTATTTAAAGCAAAGGCTATTTCTTTACCATTTAAATCTAGTTCTACTTCTTTATCTAGTGTAATTGTACTATTTACTTCAATATTTTCTGTCAATTTAATATCTTCACCGCTATTCATGGCACTGATGAATTCTTCTTCGGTATTGACTTCAATAGCTTTAACTCCACATGTGAAGGCAAACATTGAAATTAAAGTTGCTAATAATAATTTAGTTTTTTTCATTTTTCTTCTTCCTTTCTAGACAATTATTTGTCTATGAGCTTTATTATAGCACAATCGTATTTTATTTATCAAGTTTTTTTTTAAATTTTTGATATATTTTATGATATTTTCTTAACTTAAGGGTTTTCTTTATTATTATCTATTTCTTGATATTCGGTTATATCTTCTAGACATGTTACAAATAAATTTAGAGATATCTTATTTTTTTTATCTTCTTCATTTATAATTTTTATATTGGTTATATCTTTTATATTAGGATATTTTTCTAATATTTTTTCTTTTGCTTTAGTTATTGCTTTTTCTCTAGCAGTATTATAATCATATACTTCATTTATGATATTGGTTTCATATTCATCTTCATATATTAATGATATAGGAGTTATATTATTATTAAAGATATATTTTATATTACGATTAAAGGTTTTATATTTATGAAAATCAAAGAATGATATTCTTTTATTTAATAAATTTAATACTAATACTTTCTTTTTATTTCCTGTATATTTTATTTCATGATATTGATATGGATATTCTATATTTATATTATACCAAACTTCTCCTTGTACTTTTCCACTAGCGGTCTTAGATATTTTTTCATTGTTAGGTAATGTTATATCTGAAGATATTATTATATCTCCCTTCTTTACATAAGTATTAATACTTCTTACTTTTTCTCCACTTTCAGCATATATGTTTTTAATAACAGCATTTTTGGAAGCTACAATATTATATATCTTATTATCTTTGGGTTTATTATTTATTATTCTTTCTTCTACTCTAATGGTATACTTTGTTCCTTCTCTTATTATTTCTAACCATTCTAATGTATCTTTGTTTTCTTCAAGTATTTTTTTCTTTATTTTTTCTATTTCTTGATAATTTTTAACAAATTTATATTTCTTAATACCATTATCTTCTAGTTCTTTTGTTACTAATTTTATTATGTTTTTATTAGAATGTATTACTTCTACTTTAAATATTATATTAGATAAGGTATATATTAGTAGTAAACTTATTAGTAAAGATGATAATATAAAGATATCTTTTTTTATTCTTTTTATTATTCTTAATTTACCATAATATCTTACTATTTTGATATTATAAATAGTTTTTAATTTTAATACTTTATCTAAATCTTGATAATTGATTATTAAATCCATTTCTTTATGAGATATTGGTATTACTTTTTCGATATTAATATTATTATTTATTAATCTTTTTAAGAAATTATTTATATTTCTTCCTGTTACTTTTATTTTTATACTACTAGAGAATATTTTTAATATTTTATCTTTCATAGTATCAACTCTTTCTACATAAAAGTTATATTCTCAATATTACCAGATATTAGTATTTCATTATCCATCATACGAGATATTACGAGGTTACTTCCTTTTATTTGATATATTTTATTCTGATATCTAATAGTTATTATTTTTGAACTGAAGTCTTTAATCTCAGTATAATTAACGATATCTAACTTATTATATTTATATATCATACTATATTCTTTTTCATTTATATAATTATCTAATCTATTTAATATTTTCATAATAATATATATGAATTAGGTTAATTTTTTATGTGAAATATTTAGTTTTTTAGGTAAATGTAGTGAAATTTTAGTAATATTTATCATATGTTATATTGAATATAAAAAAGGGGTGGATTATATGTGTAACAATGAAAACAATTCTTGTGAGAATTGCATTGCGGATATTCTAAAAGTTATCCTTATACTTCAGCAAAGTGTATGTCAAAATGACTGCTGCTTAGAGACTTGTGATAGAGGTTTCTTAGGTCAAAATAGTAGTTTCTGCTACAACACTAGACCAATAGTATTATATACTTGTGGTAATGGAAATACACCACTTGCTATGCCTATTAGCAAAGATCCAAGTATTACTACTACCAGTAATGTGTTTAGACTAGAAAAATTGGATGGTTGCTGTGCTACTTGTAGAGTACTAGCACCTAACACTGATGAATCTAGTGTCTTTCCATATGAAGCTACTAACTCATTCTTTACTATTAATTTAGGATGCTGTTGTGTACTTAGATGTCTAGATGATACTTTTGTTGAATGTATATAATAAAAAGATTGAATAGAAATAATACTTCTATTCGTCTTTTTTTATTTTTATATACAAGTACTGATACTATTAAGTACTTTAAAAGTGATTAATAAGCCTAATTTTATCATTATCTGTATAAATAATATTCTACATAGAAAAAGCCTCCAACAAAATGGAGGCGCACTTAAAAAAGTGAAAAACCACATTATGTGCACTAATTAAATGTTATCTAATTATATATTTAATTTCTTGTTCTTAATTATTTAGTTTATATGTTGTACTTTTTCCTTTATCTTCTTTTAGTAAAACACCATCTTCTACCATTTTATTAAGTATTTTTAAAGCAGATGTTTTTTGAATTCCAAGAGTTCTTTCTATATCTTCCCTTGTTATTGTATTATTAGTTACTAACAAATTTTTAATTGTTAAAGTATCTATATCTAAGTCTAGTTTAGGTATTTTAATAAGAAAACTATTCGGAGCCACTATTATTTCTGGCTTTTCTTTAGATAACTTATATGTTTCCATTATTCTTGGGATTCCACTACCATATGCTTCAACATATCCTAATCTATGTAAAATACTTATTAATTTAGGATTTCTTGAAGAAGAACTGCCTATTTTTATATCGTCTATAGTTAATCCACTCACTAGTCCACCTAAACTTAAAAATTCTATACTATCTTTAAAAATATGAATTAAAGTACTTCCAGGTATCTCATAATTTCTATGACCAATTGTATTAAGAAGACATTCTCTTATTACTTCTTCATTATATTCAGGAACTTCTATTCTATTTATTCCTACTATTTTAGCCTTTACTTTATTGTTTAATTTTATATATCTAAAAGCCTCTTCTAATTGCTCTAAAACACTACTAATACTAGTTTCTTTAGTATCCAAAAATTCTTTTTTTGTATTATCGGGATATATAGCCATTTTTATAGTGTAAGGACACTCATCAGATAGTAGTAGTCCTAAATTAGTATATAATCCTTTATCTGTTACAAGACCAAGATTTTTCATTTCAATTTGACCAAAAGATAATCCTTTTTCTTTAAAAAGTCTTTCTGCATAATTAAATGTTAAATCCTGATTAATACTTACATTTTTTTCAAATGTTATACCAGTAGATTCAATAATCATTTGTCTAATGATTTCACTAGTACTTGGTTTTGATGTATTGCCAAATCTTATATATACTCCTTCTGGTACCATACCCTTTGATTTTAAATAATATGGTTTGTTAGTACCTTGTAATACTTCTATTATTATGATATCTTTTTTATCTATCGTATCAATCCTCATGTTAATTAAAAAATCAATATTAGGTTCAATACTATCATGTAATTTATTACTTAATTTTTCCAAGTCTTCTTTAGCATTTGTTAACCCGTAAGGGGTTCCATCGTCTTCATAGCCTACTAATATTGTACCACCACTAGTATTAGCAAAAGCTATTACTTCTTTGATTATCGAATCATTTATTTCTCTTTTAAATTCTAATATATTACTTTCTTTAAGCATAGTTATCACCTAAAAATAATATAACATATTTTTTAATTTAAATCAATACTATTCGTTTTCTTTTGTACTGTATTTTTGTATAATTCCTTATTTTATAAGTGTTTATACGCACACCATTCGCCCGCGATAATTGTAATTATGAAGATTATAAGCTTCATAATTCCTATGAAGACCTATGGCTTCATAGGTAAAAAGAATAAGACTTTTTAAGGCTTATTCTTCTCTTAAAGTAATATTTAATTCTTTATTAAGTACTTTTAATATTTTCTCTACTCTAGTATTAATTTGTTCAGTAGTCATTGTACCATTATTATTACCTAATTTTATTCTTAAGGTAATAGACTTCTTACCTTCAGGTATTTTATCACCATTATATTCTTCAATAAATGATACTTCTTTAACCATAGTACTAACTATATCATCTATCTCTTTCCAAGTAATTGAAGTATCTACTAATAGGGATAAATCTTTTTCTACTAATGGGAATTGAGGTAAATGATTAAACTTATTGGTTCTTGATTTAAATGGTACTAATTTTCCAAAGTCTAATTCAAAGATAGCTATATTGGTTCTCTTGATACCTGATTCATTCATTGTAGATACTGATACTAATGATAATGAACCTATTATTTCATTATTTAAACTAATATTTAAGTAAACTTCTTTATCAGACCATGATGGTTTTTCTAGTCTACTTAGAGTAAGTTCTTCCATATGATTATATCTGGATAGGTTTTCTACCACTCCTTTTAATTCAAAGAATATTTCTTTAGGATTCTTACCTACTATTGCTCCAGTTAATAATTTCTTATGGATTGGTAATACTTCTTCTTCAGTAGATTCATGGTACTTACCTTTAATAAATACTTCGGCCATTTCAAATACTCTAAATGTATCAAAGTATCTTAAGTTTTTACTTACTACTTCTAACATACCAGGTACTAATGAACTTCTTAGTATTCCTAGTTCTGGTGAAGGTGGTGTTGCTAATCTAATTGAAGTACTTGTATCTATTTTAGCAGCTTTTATATATTTCTCATCTATCCAAGGATATGTAAATACTTCATTAAAGTTACATCTATATGCTAGGTATTCTCTTAATCTTCTTTCTAATGTTACTTTAGGTTGATTTACTGAACTTGTAAAGTTTACTGGTAATGGTTTTGCTTCAAAGTATTCATAACCTATTAGTCTTGCTATATCTCCTAGTACATCATCTTTCATAGATACATCACCAGTACTTCTCCATGTTGGAACTACTGTCTTAAAGATATTATTTTTATATTCTACTTTATATCCTAGTCTTTCTAATGTGTCTGCTATTTCTTCTACTGTTAATACTTTACCTAATCTTATATCTAAGAATTCTTTAGATACTTCTACTACTTCGTTTTTAGTAGGATTTGGATAATTATCTCCATAGGCTATTATTTCGCATTCGGGATATATTTCTTTAAATAATTGTAAGGCTAATGATAATCCTAAGTCTACTCTCTCGGTATCGATATTCTTTTCATAACGAATTGAGGCATCGGTCTTTTCATCAAATCTTTTACCTGTATTTCTTATTGTACCTGCGGTAAAGTCCGCTACTTCAAGGACTACTCCTGTTGTATCTGGTAAGATTGAATCTTTTCTACCACCTTTAATACCCGCTAATGCCATAGGCTCTTTGGTATCACATATTACTAGGTCATCAGTAGTTAAATCTATACTGTTTTCGTCTAGTAATAATAGTTTTTCTCCCTTGTTAGCATTTCTTACGATTATTTTTTCTCCTGTTACATGAGTTCTATCAAAAGCATGTAATGGTTGACCTACTGCCATCATTACATAGTTTGTTATATCTACGATAGCATTTATTGGTCTCATTCCACCATTTGTTATAGCTGTTTGCATCCATATTGGAGATGGTTTTACATAAACGTTATTTATTTCTACTGCTGAGTATCTAGGACATTTAGTGGTATCTTTTATTTCGATATTATATTTCTTTATATTTTTATCTGGTTTTATTATTTCTAATTCTTTTAATGGTACTTTGTATATTGCGGATAATTCTCTTGCTATGCCATAATGTCCCCATAAGTCTGGTCTATTGGTTAGGGACTTATTATCTATTTCTAATACGGTATCATTCATACCAATTATATCAGCGATATTATCTCCTGGTTTGCAATCTACTCCTGATAAATCGACGATTTCACTTTCATCTTTAGGTGGAAAATAGTCTTCTAGATATACTTCTGTTGCTCCACATATCATTCCATATGATGATACTCCACGCATCTTGGTTTCTTTTATTTTTACTAAGTCGCCTTCGCCATGCCAATATACTTCTGCTCCTGGTTTTGATATTACTACTTTCTCTCCTACATATAGGTTAGAACCACCACATACGATTTGGACAGGAGATTCTTCACCGATATTTACCATACATACTTTTAATTTATCAGCATCTGGATGCTTATTTACTTCTAATATTTCTCCTACTATGATGTCATGGAACTTAAGGGAAGTATCTATTACATCTTCTACTTCTACTGTTCTCATTGTTAAATCATAAGATAATTGTTTATTTGTTATTTCTTTTGGTAAATCAACATATTTTTTTACCCAATTTAATGAAACTCTCATCTTTCTTACCTCCTACTTAAACTCTCTTAGGAATCTTAAATCCCCACTATGGAATAATCTTACATCATCTATACCATATCTCATCATTACTAATCTATCTAATCCGATATTGATATAGAAACCAGTCCATACTTCTGGATCTAAGTTAGCACTTCTAAGGACATTTGGATGGATTACTCCTCCTGGCATTACTTCTATCCAGCCATTGTGGTTACATACTTTACAGCCTTTACCACCACATACTAAACATTCCATATCTATTTCATAACCTGGCTCAGTAAATGGGAAGAAGCCTTCACGCATACGTACATTTACTTTTTGGCCAAATACTTTTTCTAATATTGTTTCGATCATTACTTTTCCTGATGCAAATGATAAATCTTTATCTACTATTAAAGCTTCATATTGGAAGAAAGCTCTTTCGTGTCTGGCATCAGTTGTTTCGTTTCTATATACTCTTCCTGGGTATACGAATCTAGCAGGAGCTCCATGTTCTAATAAGTATCTTACGGAACCTCCGGTTAGGTGTGGTCTTAAGCATAATCTTTCTTCAGCAGATTTATCTTCTGTTCCCTCTATCCAGTATGTATCCATTGATTGCCTAGCGGGATGATCTTTAGGGAAGTTTAGGTTATCAAAAGCAAACTTTTCACTACTGATATCATTCTCACTATATACTTCAAATCCTAAGGATAAAAAGGCATCGTTTAAGTCATAACACATTTGGGTTATTGGATGTAAGGCTCCAGTACTATTTATTTCTTTACCTGGTAATGTTACATCTATTTCTTCATCTGTAACTCTAGCGTTATCTACTAAGTCTTTATCTTTTTCATTTAGTTTTTCATCAAAGTAATTTTTTATTTCATTAGCTTTCATACCTACTTGTTTTTTGGTTTCGACATCTAATGAACCTAGTGTTTTTAGTACTTCGGTAAGTGGACTCTTCTTACCTAATAATTCTCTTCTTATTTCTTCTAATTCTTTACTAGATTTAGCACTATTTATTTTTTCTAAACCTTGTTTTTTTATTTCTTCTAATCTTTCTAACATAATTTCCTCCTTATACATTATCAAGAAGCATTATTACTTCTTCTTTACTATATTTTTTTTCATAATCTTTTATTTTCTTTATATATTCATTATGACTTATGGTTAAGTCTTCTAATGAATCATATACTATTTTATCTATATTCTTTACTCCGTACTTTATTAAATATTTTATATTTAAATCGGTATCTATATAGTTATCTTCAACTAGTGAAAGAATATAATTACTTTTGTTTTTTAGTATTTTTTTATAGGTATCATTAGATACATATCTTAATAAATATTCTATATTATAGTTCATATTCACCTCTTTTTTATAATTAAAAAAGATGATACCTAAAAGGACGAATATTATTATCCGCGGTACCACCTTTCTTTATAACTATTGTTATACTACTTGGAATCTTTAACCAGATTAACGGTTAAGACTAAAGGGTGAATTCGTATTAGATATTTTATCAGGCTTCCATCATCCCCGACTCTCTATTAAACTTCTCTAATATTACTACTTCCTTATTATTGTCTTATTTTCTTTTTATACATCTAAATAATCTTTTTACTTCTGTAGTTTGATTTGTTAGAATATCTTCTTGTTTATTACCTTCACTTATATAGTTAAATCCATATCTATTTATATATTCTATTACTGCTAGTCTTAGGAGTGAACTCTTGTTTTCACTATCTATAAGTTGCATAATATAATATGGTTCTATCTTAGATAATTTGCTTATAAATTGTTGTCTTTGTTCATTATTCATAAATAGACACATATTATCTATGTTAATCTTTCCCATAAATATGTCATCTAAGACACTATTTTGTTTACTTTGTCTATACTCAAAACGATATTTGGGATTATCTGGTAGTTCTTTAGATAAGATTTTTACTACCTCAGGAGTTAATCCATCTGATGCACAAGTATAAAAACTACTTATATTATCTAATCTATATATATCTTTAGATTCTTTTCTTGTAATTAATTGTTTAGCTAGAATAGGATTATATTTAGATACTTCAGAGAATTCTATTTCTCTAGGATACATCATACATATGGCCTGAGTTATTTTTTCATCCTCTCTAATATACTTGAATTCATTTTTTAGAATACTTCCTTTTCTTGGAAAGTTATTATATTCTATGCATAAGGCTTCAATTGTTTTAGCATATAGATATAATTTAATGTCTGCTCCCATATCTTGCATTTTGTATAGTTCATCCATTGATGGCATAAATACTTCTTTCATAACTAATTCCCCCTTTTAAATATAATTATATAGTCATTAAGTCTTTTTCTTTTTCTTTTAATTTTTCATCAACTATTTTATTATATTCATTTATTAATTCTTGTACTCTTTCATTACCTCTTTTTTCTTCATCTTCAGGTAATTCTAGATTACTTAATGCTTTATTAGCATCTTGTCTTATGTTTCTTAAAGCTATTTTTGCTTCTTCTGCTAACTGTTTTACTTGTTTTACTAAGTCTTTTCTTCTATCTTCAGTAAGTGGTGGTATTACGATAAATACTACTTCACCATTGTTATTAGGAGTTACTCCTAAGTTTGCTTCAAAAATTGCTTTTTCTATTGCTCCTAAGCATGATCTATCAAATGGTTTAATTGATAGTTGTCTTGCTTCGGGAACGGATATATTGGCTAAACTTTTTAATGGAGTTGGTGTTCCATAATACTCTACCATTACACCATCTAACATACTAGGATTTGCTCTTCCAGCTCTTACATTAGTAAACTTATTTTCTAATGATTCTATTGTTAACATCATTTTTTCTTCTGTATTTAATATTGTTTCTTCCATAATTTCTCCTTTTTATATATGCTATTTTATCATACTTTATATAATTATTCAAGCATTTTTGGTTTTTATTTGCAAGTAAAGCTTGTAATCTTTACTTGTCATTTATAGCCTAGGGTCTATAAATGATGCATCAATATGCTTATTATATATAAGTTATTATTTTATTAAAAAGACCTATTTTACATTTTGGAACGATTTCATTTTACATTTAGACAAAAAATAAGATAATCTATAAAGACTATCTTATTACAATATTAACTATTCTATTTGGTACACAGATTACTTTAACTATTTCTTTTCCTTCAAGCCATTTCTTAATTACTTCACTATTCATAGCAAGTTCTTCTAATTCTTCTTTAGATGAATCTTTCTTTATTCTAATAGTATCTCTTACTTTACCATTTACTTGAACTGCTATATCTATTTCATTATCAATAGTTTTTTCTTCATCATATGTAGGCCATGCTCTATCACAAATTGGAGTATATCCTAAACTTTCATTTAATTCTTCAGTTATATGAGGAGCAATTGGATTTAATAAGTCTAATAATACTCTATAATCACCTTTAGTAATTGTTTCTCTTTCATCATAAGCATTTACTAAAATCATAAGTGTAGAGACTGCTGTATTATAAGCCATATGAGTTAAATCATAGCCTACTTTTTTAATACTCTTATTTATTATTACTTCTAAGTCTTTAGAGTATTCTTCTTCAGTAGTTACTTTATCTTTTAATCTAATTACTCTATCAATAAATCTCTTACATCCTTTTAATGAGTCTGTACTCCATGGGGCATCTTGTTCATAATCACCCATAAACATTTCATATACTCTTAGAGTATCTGCTCCATAGTCATTAACGATATCATCAGGATTGATAACATTACCTTTACTCTTACTCATCTTTTCATTGTTATCACCTAGTACCATACCATGACTAACTCTCGTCCAAATCATTTCTTTTTTAGGTACTAAACCAAAGTTATATAACATTTGTACCCAGAATCTAGCATATAGTAAGTGTCTGGCTGTATGTTCCATACCACCATTATACCAGTCTACTCTATTCCAGTATTTCATAGCATCCATGCTAGCAAATTCTTTATCATTATGTGGATCCATAAATCTTAAGAAATACCAAGATGAGCCAGCCCAGTTAGGCATAGTATCTGTTTCTCTTTTAGCAGGTCCACCACATTTTGGACAGGTAGTATTAACAAAACTATCTATCTTAGCTAGTGGTGATTCACCTGTGTCAGTTGGTTCATATTCAGCAATATCTGGAAGTAATAATGGTAAATCTTTTTCATCCATTGGCTCCCAACCACATTTATCACAGTAAATCATTGGTATTGGTTCACCCCAGAATCTTTGTCTAGAGAAAATCCAATCTCTCATCTTATAATTATTAACTCTTCTAGCTATTCCTTCTTTTTCTAATTTATTAGTAATTGCTTCTTTAGCCTCTTCAACTGTCATTCCAGTAAACTCTTCAGAATTAACTAGTTTACAACCTTTACCTAAATAATCATGTTTTTCAAAAGCTTTAACACTAGTATCTCCTCCTGATATTACTTCAACCATCTCTAGATTATGCTCTTTAGCATATTCAAAGTCTCTTTGGTCATGAGATGGTACTGCCATAACTGCTCCAGTTCCATAGTCTCCTAGTACGAAGTCTCCTAAGAAAATAGGCACTTCTTTACCATTAATTGGATTAATGGCTTTAATACCTTTTATTTCAACACCAGTCTTACCTTTATTAAGTTCGGTACGATCCATACTAGATTTCTTTGATGTTTCTAAAATATAGGCATTTACTTCTTCTTTATTTTCTACTCTAGGCATTAATTCTTTAATTAATTTACCATCTGGGGCTATTACAAAGAATGTTATACCATATACTGTTTCAATACATGTTGTAAATACTGAGAAAGAGCCTCCTCCTACAATGTTGACATCTAGTTCAACACCAGTAGATTTACCTATCCAATTTATTTGACCTAATTTTACTCTTTCTTTGAAATTAGTATCATCAAGTCCGGTAAGTAAATCTTCAGCATATTCACTCATTTTAAGCATCCATTGTGATTTTTCTTTTTGGACTACGGCTTCACCACATCTTTCACAAACACCGCCAGCAGCATCTTCATTAGATAATACTGTCTTACAATTTGGGCACCAGTTTACTGGTACTGTTGCTTTATAAGCCATTCCATGTTTATAAAATTGCAAGAATTGCCACTGTGTCCATTTATAGTATTCTGGATCCGTAGTAGAAAACTCTCTACTCCAATCAAATGAAAAGCCTAATTTTTTCATTTGTCCTTTAAATGTTTTTATATTTTCTTTTACAGCATCTTTAGGATGAATATGATTCTTGATAGCATATTGTTCTGCTGGTGCACCAAAAGCATCCCATCCCATTGGATATAATACATTATATCCTTCTCTTCTTTTCATTCTAGCAAGTGCATCTTGAGCAGTATAACTTCTTACATGTCCAACATGAAGTCCGCTGCCAGATGGATAAGGAAACTCTACTAATATATAGTAAGGCTTTTTATCACTACCTGTAACTGCTTTAAAACTTTCGTTATTATCCCAATATTCTTGCCATTTTTTTTCTATTTTTTTAAAATTATACATTCTATTACCTCTCTTCGTGTTTTTTATTTTTTTGATAGTATCTTCCAAGCACTCCATAACATATTATAATAAGTAATGCTATTATAACTATACCACATAGTAATTGCCAAAACCATTTATTTAATAATTTTGATACTATCATATATGTTGTTACTATTATAAAAGTATTTATAAATCCTGATATATACATAAATCTTTTATAATTAACATCTTTATTACTCAGTTTATATAAACTCAGTATATAATAATATTCTACTGGTACTTTATTCTTATTATACTTAGTTTTCTTTCTAATAAATATGAGGTAATAGAGAAGAAAAACTAAAGCATAACAAATTATGTATTCTAATAATATTTTTAATATTTGCATCATCTTATTACCTCCATATATCTGTGTATTATACTATATTTTTTGAATGTATTCAAGTAAATTAATAAATATTTTTATATATTTACTATCTAATCCTTTCCTTTTTAATTTTCTAATTGCTATTCTCTTTTTACGAACATCAATATCACTAAATAATACTTTATCTATTTGTTCTTTTAACTTAGTAGTTATATTTATATCATATAATATTTCTTTTATTTCTTCATTTACTAAACTAACTGAACTAACTAATGAATCTTTACCCTTAATATTTATTTCTAGATTTCTACCTATTAATAAATCTTTTACTTCTACTATAAAGTCATCTTTATCATAATAGTAATTATATTTAATGTTTTTATCATTTATTGTTACTTCAGTAATGTTTTTTATATTTTTAAATCTTATTAGATAACTTCTAGTGCTTACTAGGTTACGACCATTTTCTTTACTAATTTTAAAAGTATAATTATCTTCTTCATAATGATAGTTAAACTTAGTTATCATATATAGTCCATTTTTATAATTATTACTAAATCCATCATCTTCATATAGTGAATACTCACCATCACTAAGTGGATATACAAGTACTTCTAAAGTAGTAGGTATTTCTTCTTTAATATTTGTACTTTGAGGAATAATGGCTCCTGCTTTAACAAAAACTGGATAATCTTCATCACGATAGAAGTTATTATAGTATTTGCCTCCGATAAACTTCTTACCTTGTAAGAAATCAAACCAAATTCCGTTTGGTATGAATACTTTTTTCATAACTCTATTTATAATAGTGTTCTTTTTTTCAGTAATTGGAGCTACAAAGAAATCTCTACCAAAAAAGTATTGATTTTTATATGTTGGTTCATCTATTATTTTTGGATAATCATAATAGAATGGTTTTACTATACCATGACCAGTAATATGATAATTATAGCTTTCACTATATAAATATGGTATTAATTTATATCTTAAATTCATATAATATTCAATATTTTTTTCAATACTAGGGTTCCATTTCCATGGCTCTCTTTTATAATATTTACCACCTTCACTGGCTAGTAGAAAAATTGGTGAAAAGCAAGCAAACTGCATATATCTTAAATATAATTCATCTTCTTCAATACCGCCTTTATAACCTCCTATTGGATGAGCTATATAGGATACTCCTATGTTATACCCTTGAAGATTATATCTAGGAAGTAAATTTAAAGTAGTCCAATTAACTAGTGTTTTGCCACTCCACATAATAGGATATCTGTGAGGTGCAATACCACTATTACGAGTAAGTATTAAGCCTCTTTGATTACTAATTACTTTCTTACCATAATGGTAATGATCTAACTTCCATAAGTTTATTCTATCTAAGGGGTTATTATAATCTATACTAAAGATATTTACACCCATACTTTCTAAATTATTAATAAATAAATTAAAGTATAATCCTATTTTATCATTACTAAAAGGAATAAAACTAAATTTATTAGCCTTAATATAATTACTAATTAATTGATAGTCATTACTACCTTCTTTTATTTCATATTTAGGATTAATAGTTACTCCTAATTTGATATTATTACTATTTAAATAATTACTTATATTCTTTAAATTAATACTTGGTGTATAACCATTATTTTGATCATGCCAATAGTCTCCTAGTAAGAAGATTGATATTGGTATATTATCATGATTAAATCTATCTACTAACTCTTTTATTTCTTCTTCTTTATAATTATTATTCTTATACCACCATGCCCCAAGAGCATATCTAGGTATCATACTAGGATAACCAGTTAAAGTAAAATAATCATTTAAACATCCTTCAAAATCATTATCATACATAAATAAATATAAGTCTTTAATATCTTTATCTCTTTCTATAAACATATCATTTTCATCTAATACTAAAGACCTACTGTCATCTAAAAGACAAAAACCATCTAAAGAATATAAACCCTTATCTAAGACAATTTTATCTTTAACACTATCAATAGAATAATTAATACCTCTTAAGTTTCTTACTTCTGGGTTATTAATCTGCCATTCCTTCTTAGTACCATTAATGACAGCCTTAATATTACTAGATAATATTCCTGATTTAATAGGACTATCTTTAACATAAGTTAAAGTAAATACACCAGTATTTATCTCTATCATAGAATCACTTTCAGTAATAAAGTAATCTATCTTAGGAAAACTTCTGTTAATTATAAGAGAAGTAGGTCTATCTTCAAATAGACCCTTCTCACTATATTCAATTCTAACAAGTCTATGAGATAAAACAGTAATTCTAAACTTCTTACCTACTATATAAGCATCTTTATTACTAATTAACTTACTCTTATCTTCAACATAATAATTAGTTATATTCTTCATTGCTATTTCACCTCTTTATTCTTATTTTATTAATATTCTATTTTATATGGACTAGAGCTTGTTCCAGAACCTGATGCTATACTGACATCAGAATTTAGATAAAGAACTGGAACAGTGTTGTTTGCTTCATCGACACCGAATCCTTCTCTTACTGCTCCGTTTGGAAGTAAGCCCCATGCCTCGTAAGCAGGGCCAGAATAAGGGGCTAATAACCAAGCGGAATCTGAATTTATTATAAACTGTAGCATCCAGTTATTTAATATACAGGTTTCATCATCGTAATAAGCTAATGTTTGATTACATTTTCCTAAATCTACAGCATAGCCATAGTCACTTACGTATGGTAGTGCTATTTTACCTTGCCATATTGTTTCTCTTTCAGATTCATATATTTGATTTGGATATACTGATTGGGCATACTCTCCTCCTCCTAAATAATATGTTGTGCTAGATATCAAGTCTCTTGTTGTATCATTTTTGATCCCTGTACTTGTAAAGCTACATGTTGTGATAGTATTATTTTCTCCTGCATAACAATTGCCACTTTTGGCATTATAATATAAACTTCCTCCTGCAGTTTCTGATTCATAACCCGGATTTAATAATTTCATTAGCCTTGCTTCCGTCCAATCTTTTGTTATAAGAACTGGTCCTTCTCCTGATAAGTTTTTATTATCCCAAGAATATGAACCAATAGATCCTTTTCTTATTAGTTTTAATTTGCCATCAAATACTCCAATTATACGCCATGTTTCACATGTAGATGATGATTGATTAGAATAATCTGAGCAATTAAAGTATATATAATTATTTGGTGATGCTCCATAATATCTTAGGTTTCCTCCAATGTCTTGCATTAGACTGTTTGTTGTGTCATAATTGTATGTTATACCATTATTTATTACTTTAGTGTTTGGAGTATACTTGTTATAAAAATATTTGCCTGTAGTTCCATATGATGTTCCTTTTATTGGTTTCATTGATGCTTCACATCTTACTGTTGCAGATATAGAAGTATTTTCTGCTGACATATAATTTTCTTCAGTTTTATCAAACCATAAATATACTGTATATTTTGTTGATGCTGTCTTTAATGGAATGTTTACTGCTAGTGGAACTGAGTTACCCGAAGATGTTCCAGTTAATTCACCATCAGCTATTTTAGTAGTTCCTTCTAGTACTGCATATTTTAGAGCACCACTATTACTTAGATTAGCACTTATACTAGATATATCTAGATATATATGACCATAGATAGTATAAGTATTATCTTTTTTATATAGTGTAACACTTAGATTATTACCACTAGTGTAATCAGAACCTGGATTTAATGCTGCAGATGTTATATCTGTTCCTTTAGTATAATTGATATAGTAATCTAGTCCTCTAGTTATGGTATCTACATTAATCGTAGCTATTACATATTTATAATAAGCGTAAGCACTACCTAGTACTGCTAATACTAAAAAACTTATTCCAAGAATCATATACATTTTACTTTTGTCTTTTATTTTTTTCATATACATTCCTCACTATCATACTAAAATAATGATATCATAATTAGTAAAAAAGTGCAATATTATTGCACTCTTTTATTTATTATTTTTTCTTTATTTGTATATATTACTATTACTGCTAGTGATAAGAATAAAGCTATTAATATATATGTTAATTTACTTCCTGTTTGGACATTTTTAATATCATCTACATTATCTTTTTCAATAATTTTTTTATTTATAATAAATGTATATTCTCTTTCATCTGTATTTTCTGCTACTACATTTATTACTAAATAATTTAATCCTTCTTTTATTTCTTGAATATTTAGATCATCTGGATTAACTTCTTTATCATTATATTTGAACTTTATAGTAGTTTTATCTGAATATTTTATATTAGATATTTTTAATACTGATATATCATCTTCAACATCAATAATATACTTTGTTTCTTCAGTATTTAAATCTATATTCTTATCAAATAATTTAATACTATTTAGATAATTATCACTACTTCTTAAATCTTTTCTACTTACATTTAATGTATAGACAATTTCTTTTTCTTCTCTTGTAGTAAGGATTATTTTTATGACATTTATTCCATAATCTAATTTTATTTTTTCTTTTGGATAATTTACTTTAGCCTCGGTATTATTTGTCTTTACAGTAATTGTTATTTCTTCTTTTTCTGTTAATAGATCATAATTTAATATATTAGTATCAAATTTATCTATTGTAGTACCATCTATACTAATATCAGTAATTAAATATGGTTCTATTTCTGACTTTTTCCAATTAGCAGTTATCTTGGTATCACTATCTTTCATTGTAAGTATATTATTATTTATCTTTGTCTTATCATTATCTATACTCCACTCAGTAAAGATATAGCCTTCTCTAGTTGGAGTTGTTAAATTAATAGTTTCATTATATGATAATTCTCTTTCAAGTTCAATATCTTCTGGATAAGTACCACCATTTAAATCTATAGTTAATTTATACTTATTAACTTCATATTTAGCATATAATATATGACTCTTATTAGTTTTTACTATTGTACTACTGTCAACTCTATTTACATAAGTATCTTCTAGATACCATCCAATAAATGTATATCCTACTTTTTGTGGTACTGCTAATGTACCATATGCACTATCATAAGTTACTTCTATACTTTCTTTATCTAATTCTGTTCCTGACGAATATACTACTGTATATTTATTTGCTTTCCATATTGCTTTTACAGAAGCATCTTCGGTACCCATAGTAAATAAATCTTCAGATATACTACTATTGTTTCCAGTTACTTGCCATTCTACAAATGTATATCCTTCTCTTGTTGGCACTTTTAATGTATAGTTAGTTCCTAATACTAAATCAATATTAGTATCACCATTATAATTACCACCATTTGAATCAATAGTTAAATTATATTTTTTACCATTATACTTAGCATATAATGTATGATCACTAGATGTTTTAACAGGAGTGTTTTTTTCTACTTTATTTATTAAATCTTGTTCTAGATACCAACCTTCAAAGGTATAATTTTCTTTTGTTGGTTCTGGTAAAGTTCCATATGTTCCATTATAAGTTACTTCAATTGGCTCAATAGTATTTCCATTATTAGTTTCAAAACTTACTTTGATTGTTTTGGCATTCCATTTAGCATATAATGTGTGATTACTACTTGTATCTATAGTAGTAGTACTATCTACTTTTTTTGTTAGTTCTTGATCTAAATACCAACCGACAAAATCATATCCTGCTTTTGTTGGTGTTTCTAAAGTACCGTATGTACTATCGTAAGTAACATTTTTACTACTTATAGTATTACCACCATTGGTATTAAAGTCTACTACATATGTATTTGCGGTATATTTAGGTACTACTGTAATAAATGATTTAAGAGAACTTACTTTAGTGTTTTTTGCTAGTAATATCTTATTAGTATCATCAGATTTATACCATCCTTTGAATGTGTATCCATCTTTATCTTTCGGTGATGGTAATTCACCATAGGCGCTACCTTTAGTAACTAATGTATATGGAATTTTTTCATCAGTTTTAGTATCAAAGATTATTTCTTTTGATATTACTTGTGATGGTCGTAAAACTACAAATGTATCTGAATTTATAGTATTTGCTATAATCTTTCTTGCTGTGCTTCCATCATTAGTAAGAAATTTTATATTATTATCTTTTTTATCATAGTATATTAATTGATAATTTGTATTTTGGGAACTATCTTTCTCACTTGATATTCCTAAATAAATTACTGCTTGGTCAATATTGCTTCCTGTAGTACCAAGAATTATATCTCCAATTACGAGATTAGCAACATTAAATGTTGATGTTCTATCATGAGTGATGTTACCTCTTACTCTTCTTCCACCCCACAATCCAGTTACTAACATTTTTGAAATTCTATCATTACTATCTTTATTTCTAATTTTATTTTCTCCAGATAAAACAATTTTATCAGAAGTTAATTTTGAGTCTCCAGACTTTACTGTTCCACTTAAATCTTTAAAAATACTATTTTTATAATTAGAAATATCTCCTAACGATGTATCAAATATATCATTGTAAATAGCAGTTATTTTGGCTAGTACAGTGGATTCACTTCCAGTATAAATATTATTGTCATCAAAATTATTTATTTTATCATTTGTACTTAATGCTTTTTGCCTTTCTCTATAGGTAAAACTTGGATTTACATTAATAATGATATTATCCATTTTTAAAGTACTACTTCCATTACTAATATTTATTCCTTTAAAGTCAACTTGACTATTTTGCCCATCACTAGGTGCTTTTATTTTTACCTTAAATGCTATATTTATTTTTCCTGCTTTTGGATCAATATTTTTCCATGTTAACTTAGTTCCTTCATTATTTTTACTGCATGTAACATTTCTATTACCATAACATGTACCTGATAAATATTCGGTGCCATCAGGTATATCAGCACTTGCAGTTAATGAATATGTATTTGTTGTACTTTCCATATTTTCTATTGTTAAACTATACTCTAGAATATCACCAGCATTTATAGAATCATAATTAGATAAGGCATACTTTGGTGTACTTCTTGAATTTGCCCATTCTTGTTTTACTTCCTGTACTTCGGAGTAATCATAAGCATTAATATATGAATTATATGCAACATTTTGAGTAAACTTTAAATCACTCATTGTATTTAAGGCAATAGTATTTGTTCTAGTACTAGCAGTTTTATTATTATAGTCTAAAGAACTAGTATAATTACCCTTCTCTATTTTGTTTAATGGTCTTAGTATGGCAATAGTACATGGATAGGTTCCAGTATCTCTTTGTTTAAACAAATAATCTAAAGCACTATTAAAATCTTCAGTAGTACTATTATTAAATGGTAAATAACGAACTGAATATGAATCATCAAAGTAAAAATTACTTACTCCATCTTTATTAAATTTAAAATCATTTCCTGTTGAATGGATAAAACCACCTTTTAATGGCGTACTATTTACTTTATATGAACATTTATTATTGCTATCACAACTACTATAATAATATATATCATCATTTGTATAAAATAGTATATGACCGCTATCAGAGTCGCCATCACTGTTTCCATCCTTAGTGGTATCCCAGCGCATTAATAATAAATCACCATTTTGTAAAGTATTTAATACATCTTTTGTAATGGTTTCTTTTTCTTTTTGGGTTTCACTATAACCACTTTTCATCTTATAATAAAATTGTGTTATATAATTAGAATCATTTATTTTATATTCATTTCCTCTAGTAATACTACTAATGCTATTTTTACTCTTAGCATCATCTTCTGCTAACTTTTCAAAGTAAGCGGTAGAAATCGCTACGCCAAGATTCTTATTAGCATAATTATAAGTATCCATACTATTAGCACGTCTTGCTATTATTCCATCATCATCGATAATTATTGATGACACAGGACTATATTTAGTAGCAACATCTAAAAAGTTATATCCATAAGCATTATAATATACATTTTGTACAAATTGACTACAATCAAAATTAGCATAAAATTTATTTCTAAGTTTTTCTGGTTCCATACGAGAATTTGCAAAATTAAATGTTACAACTGAATAACCTCTAGATGTTATTCCATCTAAATCATCCATTGAGTGCTGTTCGTAATCAGTTAATGTATGTTTATATAAATATTGTTTTGCTATATTTGATGCATATTTAGACAATTCTTCTCTATTGCTTAATACATTAGAATCTATTTTAACTATATTTTCATTTGCTGAATATGCTTTATTTGTTACTATAAATGCTAATAATACCACTAACACAATACTCCCTAAAATTATTAATATTTTCTTTTTCATATCGTCCTCCCTACTATAGTTAAATTATATCATTTTCTATCTTTATTTACAATAAAAAGAGAAAATTTATTTACTTAATCTTCTCTTTATTGTATAAAACGTTATGGTTATAAATATATAGAATATTACTACTAATACACTCTTAGTTATACTTGTTATATTTACTTTTATTATAAAGGTAAATAATATTAATATTAATGAATATATTATATTTTCATATATTATATTTAATATATCATTAAAGTTATTTATTAATGATAGTTTTAATTTTTTATTTATTAATATTATTCCTATTATTGTACTTATTATAAAGCCTAATATTATTGACATTAGTGACCCACTTGCCATATCGTATCCCATACGATATGATGAATTTATAATAGGAATATTTGTTATTATACTTATTATTAATCCTATTAATAATGTAATAAATATATTTTTACTTTTATTACATATCATACTTATTTTTATTATTATACTATATAATATATAGAAGAATAATATATAACTAACATTTAAAATAATATTTATTTCATTATTAAATATTATATTATTTAATGGTTTAGATATAATTATTAATAATATTGTAATAGATAATGTAACATTTGTTATTTTATTGATAAAATTATAAATGTTATAATCTTCTTTATTTTTTATTTTATCTAGTAATGTATTAAATTTATCTATATAATTATTTTTAATTAATAAATAAATGAAATAGATAATAATTAATCCATATAAATAAGTATTAGTGATATAAGTACCTACTACATCATAGGTATAATTATATTTATTTATTAATAAAAAGTATAACATTATAATTGAAGTGTAAAAATAAGAACTAGTTATAACATTATATAATACTTTAATTTTATTAGTAATAATACTTTTTTTAATTATTTTTATATAATTAATTTTATTTTCTTCTCTTTTCTTACTACATTTATTATTTTTAAAAATTATGAAATAAAATAATAAATTAAAAATAATAAATGGAAGTAAACTTATTAAATATAAAATACTTATATTAATATAGTTATCTAAATTTAATACTTTATATAGTATTATAATTGTAATTATAGTTAAGATAATATTTGTTATTTTATATACGTTTATTAAGTTATTACCTAGTTTTTTGTATTTTCCTATGCTAAAGTATTCGCTTTCTAATTTTATAATATTATTAGTAAATATATATATACACATAGATATATTTACTAATGTTATTCCTTTGATATTTATTAATAAACCTATTAAATAACTTATAAGCATTAATATAATAGTAATAATACCTATAAATATAATGCTACCTTTTAATATCTTTTTATTAGAATAATAATATTTATTATCATAATATTCTTGCATTTTATTTTTAATACTCATAGTACTAAAGATACTATTAAATAATAATAACATGCTAAAACTTATTGTTAATAGAAACATATTAGTATTTTTAGTAAAATGATATAATATCATTAATAATGTAAAATATAATAGATATATTACTTTTTTCATTTGTTTTTTACCTCTCTTAAGTAGATTATATCGAAAAAATACGAAAAAAGCAATTTTTTTTCTAAAAAGGGTTGATTTTTTTAAACTAATGTTGTACAATTTATATTGTCTGATGTCTTGGTAGCTCAGCTGGATAGAGCAATCGCCTTCTAAGCGATCGGTCTGGAGTTCGAATCTCCACCAGGACACCACTTATAATAATTAATTCTTAAGCAGTTTGCTTAAGAATTTTTTTTATATTAAAAATTAGCAGGTAACTTTAGTTACCCGCTAATACAGCATTCTCACCTGTTGCATATAAGTCAAATGATAATTTTTTACTTTGCATAGTATTTGGATTAGTGTAATCTTTGCCATTAAACCATAAATATAGGGTGTATTTGTCAGCACTATTAGTACTAACATCTCTTCCAGTAAATAATGTTAGTGTTGTTACTCCACTAGTGGCATAAGCTATGCCACTAGTATTTGTATTAGAATTGTATACTCCAAAATTGCCCTTTTTAACTAATGTTGAACCGTTATAATATATTTCATATTCAAATGATTTTTCTTTTAATTCATCAGGCATAGTAGTAAGATTCATGTATAAATTCATTGTAACGCCTGCTTTACTTGCTTTAACTGTAATATCTTTTTTTATTCCTTCTTCTTTAGAAGCAGTAGGAATAATAGTACTGGTAATATTTGAACCACCATTAAAAGTAACTGTACCACCATCTATTTTTACATTTACATTCATGTTATCACTACTACTCCATTTGTAGTAGGCATAAGTGCCTCCTAGCATAAGAAGAAGTAATAAAACTACTCCAATTATAAATTTCTTGTTATTCATAATGTTACCTCATTTTCTATATTTAATTTTTTCGCCTGGCGGCGAATTATTATTCACCGCTTTGTTTATTTTGGGACTCCCGTTGCAAAGCAACTTGGTGTCCTTATATATGTCCATATTTCTATTACCGAAGAATATTATCACTTAATCATTTATACTATAGTCTATATTTCTTCTTCATTATCTACCATGTTACCTCTTTTTTATATTTGGTTCGTTCGCCTTGCGGCGAATTCGAACCCTTTCATGAAGACTTCGCTTACGCTCAGCCTGGTCCCCTGCGGACCGAGCCCGCACGGAGACCTTTTTTTGATGAGTATCCACTACCGAAGATGGAATATCAATCTGCTCTCTTATGCGGACAATTGATATGGCGCTGAACTTGATCCTGTTCCCGCCTTAATATTTAGTTCAGAACTCAGATAAAAGACTGGCGCGACCCCACTCGCACCATAGGTGTAGTAGCCGTTCACAACGCCCGTCGAATCGACAAGCCACGCAGTGTGCGCGACGCCGGACTGAGGGGTCAATAACCATCCCCAATTTGGGGCTATTATAGTCTTCATCCAGTTATTTGATGTACAACTATCGTCATAATCAAGTAAGTTTTTACTACATTTGCTTAAATCTGTAGCATAGCCATAGTCACTTGGATATGCTAATGCTATTTTACCTGTCCATGACGTTGGTCTTTCGGAATATACTGCTGTTCCTCTTTCTTCTTCATATATCTCGTTTGGATATACTGAACCACCATTACCTCCTCCTAGATAATATGTTGTATCAGATATTAAGTTTCTTGTTATATCATTTTTTATTCCTGATGAAGTAAAATTACATGTTGTTGTAGCGTTATACTGTCCTGCATAACAGTTACCACTTTTTGAATTATAATATAGGCTACCTCCAGTAGTCTCAGATTCGTAACCTGGATTTAATAGTTTCATTAATCTTGCTTCTGACCAATCATTTTTGCCTTTGTCTGTTTCTGCTCCAGTTGATATATTCTTATTGTCCCATGAATATGTTCCTATTTGACTACCTCTTATTAGTTTTACTTTATTATTAAATACTCCAATTATTCGCCATGTTTCACATGTCGATGATGATTGATTTGAATAATTGGAACAATTAAAATAAATATAATTATTTGGTGATGCTCCATAATATCTGATATTACCTGCAGTATCTTTCATAAGACTGTGAGTAGTATCATATTGATAAGTTATACTGTTATTATTTACTGATGTTTTAGAAGCATTGGTATATAAGTCTGATATTAAAGATGCAGCATTTATTGGAGCAGTTCCTTGAGTGACTGTTGCTTCAATAGATGTTTTAAAGTTAGTGGAATTTGAGCCAATATCATTATTAGCTTTATCTCCATCAATATAGAAAATTACTAAATATGCTGATGTCGTATCTTTAGATAGTTGTGTTTCTTTTATTATTAATGTACCTGTACTGGTAATAGAACCTGTTGTTACTATATCAAATGTTTTACCATTTAAAGCTGAAGTACTAACGGTAGTATAGGTGCTTGGATCATATGAAGCAAGAACATATTTTAAGGCTCCTGTACTATTTCCTGATGAAGTAAATCCTGAATTTAGGGTTGTTGTTTTTAGATTTATAGTTAGATAACCATCTAATGTACAACTACTTTTTAGTTTGGCAGTTATATTGGTTACTACCATACCTGATGTTATAGTTATTTGATTATTATTTACTACTCCACTATCTAATAGTAATAAATCACTACCTGTAATATTGGATCCTTTTACTGAATCTACTTCTAGACATTCAGAATTACCTGCGATAGTTATATTACTACTGCGCCAATTTAGAATGGCATATGTTAAACCCGATACTAATAGTATAAATAATATTACTCCTAGGACTACTCCATATATTTTTATTTTCTTATTTTCCATATGATATTCACCTTCCATATTCTATATATAAAGTATATCATTTGTTAAAATATTAGTCAAATAAAAAAACTTAATTTCTGAAAAGAAATTAAGTATTATTTAATATCATTTATATTTATTGTATATATTTCTTCATTATTTACTAAGAAAGATACTGATTCTAAGTTATCATATATATTATTCATAGATAAACTTATGGTATATATTACTTCTTCTAGGATGTTCTTTTTATCTAGATCATTTAATAATAATTCATTAAAATTTAATTTTAATTTATTATTATCTAGCTCATAATCATTTAATACTGTATTAGCATTTAAATAACTCATTAAATTTGTTTGATATATGGGACTACTTCCTAATTCTTTAATTATTATTTTTACTACATCACTATCTTTACTATTTATATATTTTGTTACTGGTACATAATATTTGGTATCGTTATAAGTACTTGTATAATATGTTGTATATGATAATATATCATTTAAGTTAGATAAATCATAACTTTTATTTATACCATAACTTTTATCTAGTACTGTTGGTATATTTGTTTTACTATTGGGTAATTTATTTAATATTTCTCCTTCTACTTTTATTATTACTTTATCTATACCTTCTATACTTGTTAAAGTATAGATGATTGATTCGATCATTTTATCTTCATCTTTATCATTTACTTCTAGTAATTCTTTGGAAAAATTTATTGTTAAGATATTTTCTTGTAAATTTATATCTTTTATTGTTACATCTGGTGGTATTATACTTCTAAAACCATTTGGTATAATGTTATTTTTAGTACCTCCTACTACTAGGCCTTCTAATAAGTCTTTAGCTAAATCTACTCCTTCACATTTACATGTGGGTATAGTTGTTCTAGCTACATAGTCATTACTATCTACTAAATATATTGTACTTTCTACATTGTTATATGTATATTCTATACTATTATTTTTTAAATCTATATCTTTTCTATTACTTGGTATTAGATATATTACTAATAGTAAGATAATAGCAGTAGTAGATACTATTATTTTTTTTATAGACATTTTCTTTAACATGTTATCACCACTAAAATATATGTTTTTAATTTATATTTTATACAAAAAAGAAGCTACTTATTTAGCTTCTACAATTAACTTAATAGTGTCTTTCTTCTCCAGCTATATTTATATCAATAAAGGCTGAAGTACATACTAAATTCTTTCTTGATGGAGTGGCAAATTCTCTTGCTACTCTTGTTATAGGACATTTTCATTATTTCTATACATAATCCACTCTTCTTTTGAATTGATTTTGCTTTTTTTGTTCTGAAATCTATTGCTTTCCATTTATTATTACAATAGTATCCTTTATACTTATAATTATATCTCTAGTATTAGATGCATGAATAGAATTTTCTAGCATTATTCTTAGTAAACTTATATTATTTATATTAAAAATACTAGTTATTATATTAACTATTAAGTTAGTATTTTTTATGTTATATACTGGTTTATTATTAAAGATATTTTTTGTTCAGCTTTAGTAGTAGCGGTTACTTTGACATCAGTGGTTACTTTGCTAATAGCACCAGTTGATTCTACGATACTATCAATGGTATATCCACCAGTTACAGATGTAGCTGTTTTATTTTTATAATCGTTATAAGTGTAACGATATGATGGCTCTACAGCAGCATTGATATTCCAACTAACATTTTGATTAGCATTAACTGTGAATGTTGAAGCTCCATCACTAGTTTTATCATCTTGAGTATAATTTTTGCCATTGTGAGTTAAGACTAAATCTTTTTCATAATAAATGGTAGCTGTTGCACTTTTTCCCCCAGGTGTTTTGGCAGTTACTGTAATAGTAGCGCCATTAGAACAATTTTTAGGATTAGAAGAAACACTAATAGCACCAGTATTTTCATTAATAGTCATACAGTTTGTATCACTTAATGAATAAGTAACTTTTCCACTAGAGTTTTCAACTGTAGCGGCAGCAGTAGCGGTTTTAATACCATTAACATGAAGAGTATCTCGGCTTAAGGATAAAGATATTTTCTCCTCTTTTTTAGGTTCAGGTTTAGTCTCAGATATTTTCTCCCACTTAGCATATAAAGTAGTATCTTCTTCTAGAAGAGCATTATTATGTATTGGAGTTTCATTTGTATCATACCATCCTTTAAAAGTATAACCAGCATACGTAGGTTCTTTTGGAAGGATAAGTTCTGCCCCTTTATTAATAGTAATAGGGTCGACAGTGCTTCCACCTTTAGAGTCAAAAGTAATGGTAATTGTTTCAACTTTTCCTTCGTAAAGAGCTTTTAGTTTGATAGCCTTATTAATTTTAGTATTAAAGTCAAATGGTTTATCTGCTAATACATCTTCTTTTTCTTTAACGCCAACCACTTCATACCAAGCAATAAATGATTCTCCTAGTTCCTTTTGATCTTTGATATCTTTTTCGTTAATGGTTTGGTGATATTTGACTTTAATGATTTCTTCTTTGGTACCATTATTCAAATCAAAAGTGACATCAAACTTTCGATTGAAAAACCATAGTAAGAAAATAATTATAGCAATTAATATAATACCAGATATAATAGCAATAATTTTTTTCTTATTTTTGTCGATTTTAGACATATATTATTCCTCCTTTAGTTTATTATACTATAATAATTATAAAAATCCAAATATATTTATAATTTTTTTAAAATATGTAATACTAAAAAAAGCAGGTTTACTCATTATAAAGTAACTGAGAAAAAATTAAAAGAAGCTATTTAGCTTCTACGATTAACTTGATAGCAGTTCTTTCTTCTCCATCTATATTTATATCAATAAAGGCTGGAGTACATACTAAATTCTTTCCTGATGGAGCGACAAAGCCTCTTGCTATAGCTACTCCTTTTATAGCTTGATTAAGTGCTCCTGCTCCTATTGCTTGTACTTCTACTACTCCTTTTTCTCTAAATACATTAGCAAGAGCTCCTGCTACTTTATTAGGCTCCGACTTTGATGAAACTTTAATTGTTTCCATAATTATTTTATCATTCCTTTCTACATTAAAATATATGTTTATAAAAGAAATAAATAACAAAAAATAGTAGCTTAAATTTCGCTACTATTCTTCTTTTTATATAATATATATGCTAATAATGATAATACTACTAATACTATAAAGCATACTATTCTAAAGGTACTACTTATTCCTCTTTTTATTGGTTTAGTATATGGGGTATCCTTATCTACTACTAATTCTATATCGGTAGTATTTTTATCAATAGTCCATATATAAGTATTATCTTTTATTTTATCAGCGTTATTTGATGCTACTTTTAAATTACTTGTTACTGCTATATTTATTTTTTTACTATATAAACAGTAGAAGTTTCCACTTAATCTTATACTATAATAATTATCTAACTGTTCTATTTCATGGTTTTCAAAACAGGTATTTATTATTGTTGAATTTATAAAATCTTCCATAGTATAATTATAACTAAATGTATAATCTATATTATTACCATTATCTTTTAATGATTTTTGATAAATTTCTTCTTTATTATAAATTGGTTTTTGTTCTTCATTAATAATGGAATATATAGTACTTATATCGGTTGCTTTGCTATTTTGCTTACTCTCTTCTTTAGTTACTGTACCTGTTATTTTTTCTTTTAATATATTATCATCTATTTCTAAATTATAATTTACTGTACATCCTGTTAAAAGTAATATACTTAATAACATTATTATTTTCTTTTTCACTAGCCATCACCTCTATTTATACCAAGAACCATAAGCTACTATTTCATCTGAGTTTATATTTCTTGTTCTTTCTCTTACTAAACCTGGTTCTCCAGTATTACCTTCAATTGTATAAACATTACTACTATCTGAAGATGTTACTATTCCTACATGGTCAGAGCACTTTCTTACTTTATCCCATTTTCCATAGCTGCTTCGACATTCTCCATTAGTCCACTGATAAAAAATGATGTCTCCTGCTTTTGGTGTATAACTTCCTCCATAAGCTTTAGAATACTCAAATGTTATATTACTATTTGCTCCACTTCTGAAAGCGGGCCACATGCCGCTAGCACTATTATCATTTATTGGTCCGGCTGCATTGATATAACTATATAGTGTTTGTCCTTGAACAGATACTTGCTTTAATGCCCAAGTAGTAAATTGAGCACACCAAGCATCAGTAGAAAAGCCATACTTTTTATCATCATTATTATTACCTAATTGTCCACTTAGAACTGTTACTAAACCTTGAGCTACTATTTTTGAACCTTTATTCTCAAAAGTTATTTTGTTATCGTTTGATTTATTTTCTTCATTTTCTAGTAATTTGTCAAAATAAGTAAAATCTCCACTTTGAATATTTTTTATGCAATCTTTGTAAGCAACATTAATACCAGCATTATTTAGTAAATTCATAAGCAGACTTACTATCCATGGTATGCAAAATACTATCATAGCATTAATTATTCTTTGTACTACTATTTTAGAATTTTTTACTGCTTTTTCTTCACCACTTATTACTACTTTACTAAAATCTATTAATATCATTACTATTAATCCTATTGGTAATAATGTAAAGACTAAATCTATTAATAACTTTCCAAAATATATTATTCTTAAAATTCCTGGATGCTGACAGGCATCAAGTAAAATATACATATAAATCACTCACTTTTCTATATTTAGTATACATTATTTTTTTGTTTTAGGCAAGAAAAAAAGAGAAATCTAATGTTTCTCTATATGAATTAATCCTTCGTATACTTCTTCTAATGCTCTACCTATATTTTTTTGACATTTATAGTCTTTAATAGGCATTTGATAATATCCTGTTTTAGTCATTTGTTTAGCTCTATCTGATACTACATAGACTAAAGCATACTTTGAATCTACAATATTTAATATTTTATCAATTGAAGGATAAATCACTATTATCACACTCCCTTATGATATAAGAATATAACATATTAATTATAAATGCAATAGTCTTTACATAAATTTTACAAAACATTTGCTTTGTTATAACCTATTTTTTTCTTTTTTGCTTTACTTTTTTCTATTAGTCTTCTATTTTCTAATGTTGCTTCCACTATATCTATAATTTTATTTATTTTTCTAGATACATATGCTTGTGATATATTGGTTTTTTTTGCTATTTCTTTTTGGCTTAATAAACTTTTAAAATATAATTCATATATGTATATATCTCTTTCGTTTAATTTACTTATAATATCTTTAATATTAAATATTATTTCATTATATAAGTATTCTTCTTCTATATTTATATTATCACTTATAATATCTGCATAAGATATATCTTCATATATTATATCTTCTAAATTAATATTAGCTAAACTTTTATTTTTTTTTATTCCTTGTAATATTTCGTTATCAATACATTTTAGAGCATAAGTAGAAAATGTATATCCTTTTTCTTTATCATAATTATCAATTGCTTTTATTAAGCCAAGTATTCCTATTGATATTATGTCTTCTTTTTCTATAGGTAAGCTACTAAATTTTCTATTATATTGATAGTAGACTAATTTTAAATTATTTAATATTAAGTTATTTCTTTTTTCTATATCCATGTGAGCCTCCTAAATTAAAGGCAGTATCTTTTTTTGATACTGCATTATATTTTATTAACTATTTATAATATTATGACATCTATCACAGATATCACCATTTAAGTGATCAACATAGTTCCAGCATCTATTACATTTTTCACCAGTACTTTTTTCTACTACTACTTCTTCTCCATCGGTAGTATATTCTACTTTAGATACAATAAATAATTGATGTAAGTAAGAGTCTAATTTTTCTTTTACTTCATTATATTTTGGATCTAAGTTAATCTTAACTACGGCTTCTAGAGCGGATCCTATTAGTTTTTCATTTCTTGCTTCTTCTAGTTTTTTATTTACTTTATCTTTTAGTTCAAAGAATAAGTTAAATAATTCTTCTACTTCAGTACTATCAGAGTATGTTACTACTTCTGGCATATCTGTTAAATGTACTGATTCTTCAGTATGTGGAAGTAAACTATATACTTCTTCACTAGTATATGGAAGAATTGGTGCAAGTAATTTTACTTCATTATTTAGAATGTTATATAGTACTGTTTGTACACTTCTTCTTACTAGGGAGTCTGCTTTTTCGATATATAGAATATCTTTAGTAAAGTCTAGATAGAAGTTTGATAATGTGAATGATACAAAGTTATTAACTAATTTATATACGTTTTGGAAGTTATAGTTATTATATTCTTCTAGAACATTCTTAGTAAATTTATTTAATTCATTCATCATATATTTATCATAGTATGGCATATCTTCATATTTAACACTATCTTTAGTATAATCAAAGTCTTTTAAATTACCTAACATAAATTTATAAGTATTTCTAATCTTACGATAGCTTTCTTTTACTTGTTTAATTAGATCATCACTAATTCTTACATCTTCTGTATAATCAGTTGAGGCAACCCATAGTCTTAAGATATCTGATCCATGTAATCTTACCATATCTGCTGGTACTATTACATTACCAAGACTCTTACTCATTTTATTTCCATTACCATCTAAAGTAAAGCCATGAGATACTAATTCTTTATATGGAGCTTTACCTGTTACTGCTACTCCGCAGATTAATGAACTATTGAACCATCCACGATATTGGTCTGATCCTTCTAGATACATATCTGATGGATATGGTAATCCTTGCTCTATTAATACACCATTCCAAGTAGAACCTGAATCAAACCATACATCCATGATATCTTCTTCTTTAGTAAAGTTACCATTTGGACTAGCTGGATTTGTATATCCTTCTGGTAGAAGGTCTTTGGCTTCTTTCTCAAACCAGATATTTGAACCATATTTTCTAAATAAGTCTGCTACATGCATCATGACATCATAGTCAACGATTTCACTTCCGTCTTCGTTATAGAAGATAGGAATTGGTACTCCCCATACTCTTTGTCTAGAAATACACCAGTCTCCACGATCATGAATCATGTTGTATAATCTCTTTTTACCCCATTCAGTATGGAATTTTACATTGTTTTCTAGTTCGTTTAGAAGATCATCTCTAATCTTATCAATACTACAGAACCATTGCTTTGTAGCTCTAAAGATAATTGGTTTCTTAGTTCTCCAGTCATGTGGGTATGAGTGGGTAATGAACTTTAATTTTAGAAGTACGCCTAATTCATCTAATTTTACTGTTACAGCTTTATTGGCATCTTCAAAGAATAAGCCATTAAACTCTCCTGATAATTCATTTAATACACCTTGATCATCGATACCGTTTACCATTTCTAGGTTATATTCTTTACCAATAATGAAGTCATCTGCTCCATACATTGGTGCTATATGTACTAATCCAGTACCTGCATCTAGAGTTACATGGAAACCATCAATTACTGGTGCTACTCTATCCATGAAAACATGTTTATATTTTACTCCTTCAATTTTGTCTCCAGTAAATACATTAACTACTTCATAGTTTTCCCAACCAAACTCTTTAGCTAAGTCTTCTAGTAGTTCGTTAGCTACAATATAGTATTTATCATTAACTAATACTTTTGCATAGTCAAATTTTTCACTAATTGCTATTCCAGTATTACATGGTAATGTCCATGGAGTTGTTGTCCATATTACTAGGTTATCTCCTACATTTACAGTATCATTTCCTTCTACTACAGGGAAGGCTACATATATTGATGGATCTTTTCGATCGTGATATTCTATTTCTGCTTCAGCAAGAGCGGACTCTGATGATGGACTCCAGTATACTGGCTTTAATCCTTTAAAGATTAAGCCTTTCTTAGCCATTTCAGCAAATACTTCTATTTGTCTAGCTTCCATTTCTTTTTGTAATGTAATATATGGGTGGTCCCAGTCTGCTAGTACATTTAATTCTTTAAAGCCTTGCATTTGTTTTTCTATTTGTTCATAAGCATACTTTTCACATAAAGCTCTAAATTCGGCTTTATCCATACTTTTTCTATCTACACCGCTATTGGTAACAGCTTGTTCAATAGGAAGACCATGAGTATCCCAACCAGGAATATA
This sequence comes from uncultured Bacilli bacterium, assembly GCA_934162325.1. GTDB lineage: Bacteria > Bacillota_I > Bacilli_A > RF39 > UBA660 > CAG-302. The sequence continues at coordinate 4,869 of CAKPIH010000004.1, read as the reverse complement.
AATCATATCATATCCACTCATCATTTTATATCTATTTACAAAATCTTTTAAAATCTTATTCATAGCATGGCCTATATGAATATTACCATTAGCATATGGAGGACCATCATGTAAGACAAATGGTGTTTTTCCTTTGTTCTTTTCTCTTACTTTATTGTATAAATCCATTTTCTCCCATTTTTCTCTTTGTAATTTTTCATTTTCTGGTAAGTTTCCACGCATTTGAAAACTTGTCTCTGGCATTAATAATGTCTCTTTATAATTCATCTTTCTCTCCTTCTTTCTATTTTATAAAACAAAAAAACACTAGTTTATAAGGACGAATAACCGCGGTACCACCTTACTTCACTTAAGTGCTCTCTTTTTGATAACGGAATCTACTTCCGGTTTTTCTTAAAATATTCAGAAAAACACATCAAGAGTGATCTATATAGTAACTATCATACTAATTTTCACCAACCATTAGCTCTCTACAACTATTTTACTATACCGTCTCTTTCCTTTGTTTTAATATAATCATATTATATGCTAATTTTATTTACTTGTCAATAGCTTTTTTGTCATTGATTTAGTTCAAAGAATTTATTGACTATTTGGGATGATATTCTTTTGGTAACACTTGACTGAGTAACATCGGGAATACCTGCATCTGGTGATACTACTACGATACTCATTTTAGGACTATCACTAGGTGAATATCCTACAAATGATGTAGTAATTGTTTCTGTATCAACTTTATTATCGCCATCAGTATCTATAAAGCTTTGGCTAGTTCCTGTCTTACCAGCAGAATTTGTATAATAACCCATATAGCCATAACCTAAACCATTTTGAACAACAGCACTAAATCCTTCTCTTACTCTATTTATATATTTATCTTCTACTGATAATGTTCCCATTACTTTTGTTTCAGTTTTATATATTAGTGAACCAAATTTTTCACCATTATCACTGGCTTTATATACTTCTTTTAATAAATATGGTTTTAATCTTTTGCCACCATTAGCAATAGTATTTATATATTGTGATAATTGTATTGGTGTATAAGTATCATATTGTCCAATTGAGAAATCTAATAAATGTCCTGGTAGTTTACTAGTACCCATATATCCTAAGCTTTCTACTGGTAAGTCAATACCAGTTTTTTTACCAAGACCAAATTCAGCATACATATCTCGATACTTTTTAAAGGCTTCTTCATCTAAAGATAATCCTTTATCATATTCGTATTTTCCTTTTCCGACAGTAATTGCTATTTTATACTGATATACATTTGAAGAAAATGCTAAAGCATATATATCATCAATATCCCCCATTGTTCGCCATGAACATTTTAGAGGTGTATCTTTTATTTTAAGGCATTCATCATACTGGTGACTACCAATATCAATAGCACCATATTTATATCCTACCATCATCGAAGCACCTTTTACTACTGAACCTGGAGTTACTGGTAATGTCGCTATACCTGGAGTATAATCTACAATATATTTAGAGCCATCTTTATCAAGTACTTGTTTTCCTCCCATTGCTAGTATTTCTCCTGTATTAGGATCTGCGACTACAGCGAATGATCTATTATAATAAGTAGTACCTGCTTCTCCTTTAGCATTATATACTTCATTAGATAGAATTTCTTCTAAGTATTTTTGTAAGTTAATATCTATAGTAAGAACTATATCACTGCCTCTCTTACCTTCACTTACTAATTCATAACTATTATCAGGAAGTAATCTATACTTAGCTTTCGTTCCTTTTAAATAGTTTTCATATTGATATTCTAAATATGATATTCCTACTCTATCATCTAATGAATAACCTTTCTTTAGATATATTTCTGCTAATTCTGAAGGTATACCTTGATTATTTGAAGATACATTACCTAAAATACTTTTAAAAGTATCTCCATATAAATATACTCTTTCCCAATCTAACTTAGTATTAAAGCCTTTTAAGTTATCAATGTTTTCACTTATATAAGCATATTCTTCTTCACTAACTTCTTTATTTTTAATTACTTTTTCTGCATATGAATATCCTTTATTCATTAAATAATATATATAAGCTGCTTTTTTATCTCTTTCATCATAGGTACTTATTTCTTCATCTAATCTTTCATATATAAGTTTTTCTATATCTTTATCATTTAGTTTTCTTTTATTATATTCTTCCCACTCTTTATCAGTAATTTTCTTTTTACATTCTTTGTAATGTCCTTTGTAGTAGAAGGTTTTTAATCTATTTTCATTAACTTTAGAATAGTCTAGATTTATATTATCCGCTACTGTATAGGCAAGTTCTATTTCTTCTTTATTAGTTATTCCACTTTGTTTCTTATAATATATTGTCTTAACTCCTTCATTATCTACTAGTAAATTATAATTTCGATCATATATTCTACCTCTTGGAGCACTAGTACTTTCTACTGTTTTTTCAGTAGCCATAGCAAGACTCTCTTTATAATCATTCTCTTTAATTATTTGAAGATAAAATACTCTTCCTAGTATTACAACATATAAAATTATTACTATAAATATTAAAGAATTATATCTTTTATTTATTACTTCAGTAAGATTTCTTTCATCTTTTTTTGTTTTATTTAAAGGTTTACTATTCTTCTTTATTTCTAATTTTTTCTTGGTGCTTTTTTTCTTAGGTTTATTAATTGTTCTTTTCATGTTATCAACCTTCCTTTTATTATTATATCATATTTATTCTAATTATACATATAGTTAATTAGGTGAATTTATGAATATTTATTTAATTAGTGAATATGTAAACAGATTAAGAAAAAGTGATATTACTTATTATGCTGAAAAACAAGGAATATCTTTAGATAAAGAAGAAGTAGAATTAATATATGATTATATTAAAAAAGATTATAAGACTATTATTTATGGTAATCCTAAAGATATTTTAAATGAAATTAAATTTAAGGTTAAACCACTTACCTATAATAAAATAGAAAACTTATATATAAAATTTAAAGATAAAATAGATATGTTTACTAAAAACATAAGAGAAGGCTAGCCTTCTCTTATTTTAGTTATTAAATTACTATCAAACTTTTTATTTCTTATCATTTCTATTTCATATTTATATGGGGGATATACTTTTTCTTTACTATTATCATCCTTAGTAACATATGGTGTTTCTAATATTCTAGGTATTTCTTCTAATCTTTCATTATAAATTATTTTTATTAAATTATCAAAACCTATAGTTCCAAAGCCTATATTCTCATGTCTATCTTTATGACTACTTATTTTATTCTTACTATCATTAACATGAATACAACCTATTTTATTAATACCTATTACTTTATCAAAATTATCAAGTACCTCGTCAAAATTACTCATATCATAACCAGCATCATTTAAGTGACAAGTATCTATACATACTCCAATCTTATCTTGATATTTAACTTTATCAATAATAGCTTTTAATTCTTCAAATGTCTTACCCATTTCATTACCTTTACCTGCCATTGTTTCTAGTAAGATAGTTACATCATAATCATTATCTAATATTAAATTTAATCCTTTACTTATATTATTAATAGCTTCTTCTCTAGAACAATTAACTGCTGATCCTGGATGTAATACTAAATACTTAATACCTAAAGTACTACATCTTTCTACTTCGTTTATAAGAAATGATACTGAAAAATCAAAATTATTAAAATTAGCTAAATTAACTATATAAGGAGCATGTACTATTACTTTTTCTAAAGCAATATTATTTTCTTTCATTAATTTATATGCTTCCATTGTAAGAGAATCTTCAATAACACTTCTATTAGTATTCTGTGGGGCTCCTGTATAAAACATAAAAGTATTTGCCTTATAACTTAGTGCTTCTTTAACGCTTCCAAGTAACTGACTTTTATTATTATATGATACATGACTACCTATTATTAAATTCATTCTATCTACCTCTTTCTATATCATTATACTATATTTTTAGAAAAAGAAAAAGAGGAATTATTCCTCTACAATAATTAATTTTGATGGCCAGCATCTTCACTGCTTAAAGCATAAACAGACTTATTTGCAATAGCAAACTTACCAGCATTTTTTGCATTTAAGAATACAACAGCACTTCCAGAACCAGTAACTTTAATAGCAGAGCAAATTGATTGAGTTGGTTTATAATTATCTTTAGCTAAATCAGCATCAGTTGGAGCAGTTCCACTAAGTATCAAGTCATTTGTACTTAAATCAAGAATTTCAGCTAAGTTAACACTTCCTTTTGTACTATCTATATTACTAACATTAGCCAAACATTGCCAACTAGTAGTAGCAGTAGCACCTTTCAATGTTTTACCAGGTGAAAGTAAATCTTGAGCAGCTCCTGTATTGTAACTATTTGCAGTTTCATTTGCTAAGTTCCAAATACTTTGTACTCTTGCATCACTAATAGTACTAATAATTGTAGGTACAGTAACTACAACGATAATAGCAAGTATAACGATAACTGCTAGTAACTCTATTAAAGTAAATCCTTTTCTATTTAATTTTTTCATTATTTTAATCCTCCTCTATTTATAATATAATCTTATCACAAAATAATTTCTTAGTCAATTACTTTGCGACATAAAATCACTTATTTTTATATCTTTTTTTGAAAACAAATATTTTTTCATATCAATTAACCATTTAATGTAGCATTCTTACCAGTAGCATATAAGTTAAATGATAATGTCTTATTCTGCATAGTATCTGGATTAGTAAAGTCTTTACCATTAAACCATAAATATAAAGTATATTTATCAGTAGTAGTATTAACATTTCTATCAGTAAATAATGTTAATGTAGTTACTCCACTTGAAGCATAAGTAATGCCACTAGCATTACTGCTTGCATTATA
>CAKPIH010000003.1 GCA_934162325.1 uncultured Bacilli bacterium | reverse complement strand
GGCTTCATAGCTCAGTCGGTAGAGCAGAGGACTGAAAATCCTTGTGTCGCTGGTTCAATTCCCGCTGGAGCCACCAGATGAAAGAAATAAATCCTTAGTTATAAGGATTTTTATTTTGTACAAAAAATGTAACTAAAAAAGTTACATCTTTTATTATATAGAAAAAGTAGAGTAATAATTATACTCTACTATAGAATTCAACGATTAATGATTCATTGATATCTGCGTTTAATTCGCTTCTTTCAGGATATCTAACATAAGTACCAATTCTCTTAGATTCATCATAGTTAATGAAATCAGGTCTTTTTACTTTATTAGCAAGTGCTATTTCGATTCCTTTATGATCACTTGAATTTTCTTTAATAGCGATTACATCACCAGGTTTAACTCTGTATGAAGGAATATCTACTTTCTTACCATTAACAGTAATATGACCATGGTTAACAAGTTGTCTTGCTCCTCTTCTAGTAGTAGCAAAACCAATTCTATAAACGATATTATCTAATCTACTTTCTAATAAGATAAGTAAGTTTTCACCATGAACACCTTTCATTTTAGCTGAGTCATTAACTAATTTTTTGAATTGTTTTTCAGAAATACCATACATAAATCTAGCTTTTTGTTTTTCATTTAACTGAATAGCATAGTTAGAAGGTTTTCTTTTTCTGTCTTTACCATGTTGTCCTGGACCATAAGGTCTTTTTGCAATATCTTTACCATTTTCTAATATAGAGAATGATACTCTTCTTGCTTTTTTGTTATTTGGGCCTGTATATCTAGCCATCTTCATTTCCTCCTTCTCTTAGAGAAGTATACTATATTTTTATAGGGTGTCTTTAGCATACTTTCGCTATGCAGCTATAGTTACTTATAAATGACACATTACAAAAAAATAGTATCTGCTGCTAAGCAATAATATTATATAATTAATCATATTTTAAGTCAAGAAAAAAATAACAATAATCACATAAATATCACATATTTGGTAATAATTAGGAGAAAAAAACATTAAAATAACAATAAATTTATAAAAAAATGTCAAAAAAGTGTAAAGTATAAGAAAAAAGTCATTTTATGTGCTATAATTATTTTGAAAATGATAGAAGGAGGTAAAACCTTGCTATCATTTATGGAGGTGCTTATAGTCGGGGGAAAATATACTACACAAAAATACAAAATAAAGAAAGGAATGAAGAAAATGAAAAAAATGAAAAAGATAAGCAAAATATTCTTAGTTCTTACAATGATATTTTCACAATTATCTTCAGTTGTTACTGTTTTAGCAGATGAAGTTGTTTCTAAACCATTAGAAACATCATTAAGTGTAGCTACTGATGAAGAATTAGGTTATATTAAAGAATATAATTTAACATATAAAAGTGAAAAACAAGATTATGAAGAAGAAAAAGAATATACAATAGAATTAGAACCAAGTTTTAAATATTTAAATGACACAATAGAAAATGGTAACAAAATAATATTAACTAAAACCGGTTATGAATTAAATAATGAAACAAATACACAAAAAATAAATCCAATTTATGAATACTATAATGGAGAATTCAAATTAAAAATAACTGTAAAAGATAGCGCATCAGTTATTTATGAAAAAGATATTTCATATATGATTAGTACAGTTAATAGTGGCTTAGTTGGAGCTTTATATAATGGAGAAAACAATCCTATTGAACCAACAAGCGAGACAATAGGAGTAGTATCAACTGGAGAGTATACTGTAAGTGAAGAAAAAAAATATACACAAAACCTAATTATAGAACCTGGCAATTTATCTCCAAACAGCAATTATAGAGTAAGCGTTAATTCAACAGAAATAATGACTGGTAGTGGTAATGAAATAGTAAATACTATTTTTAATGGCTCTATTACTGATACCACTTCTTCACTTGGTGGATTATATACTACTAGTGATACTGTTACTATAGAAGAATTAAACGAAAATAATGAAGTGATAAATACAATAAATTATACTTATAATGCAAGCATTAATTATAATAAAGATAATGATAGAGAATTATCTGGGTTAACAGGCCTTAATTTTCAAAATGGTTATCTATATGAAGAGGCAATCGGCTATAATGACTCCGATAAAGTAACTCATGTTGAAGAAATACTAGGTAATTTAATTAATACAGATATAGAATTATCTATCTATGACGAAAATAATGAATTGTTAGATTTAACAAATGAAGAAGTAATAAATAGTGAAGTAAAAAACAACTATAAATTAGTATTTAAAAAAGGAACAGAAGTTACTTATACAGTAGTAGTAATTGGTGACAATAATAATGATAATAATTTTAATGAAGATGATATGAAACCAACTATGAACGATTATTTAGAAGGTAACAAAGTATTATCTATGGATGTCATAAAAGAAGATAATGATGAAGATGGACTATTAACTTTTGAGGACATAATGAGACTAAATACTGAATTAAATCCTGCTACTAGTGGTGACGCAAATACAAATTTAAGTCTAGTATATGGTGAATTACCAAAAGAAATATATGTTGGCGATACCTTTAAATTAAATGTATTAGTAAAATCAGAAAATGTAAGTGATTACATAAACGGTATTAATGCTTTAGTTACTACAGGTAATAATCTAAAATTAACAAATGTTACATATAATTCAAATTTAATAGGTACATTTAAAGATAATAATTTAGTCGCAGCAGGAACAGATTTAAAAAATGAAGAAGTATTATTAACATTAGAATTCACAGCTATTAAAGAAGGAAAAGATTCAATTACATTAAGTGGAAGCATTGCAAAAAATGAAAATATTGAAGAATTTGAAAATTTAACAACTGAAGTTAATGTTATAAGAAAAATTAGTAGTAATAATAATTTAAGTTCATTAAAAGCTAGTGTTGGTACTTTTGATATTGCTTTTGATAAAGATGTAACAGTATATACATTAACTGTTCCATATGATACTGAAAGTGTAATTTTATCAGGAAGTCTTGAAGACATAACTAGTACTGTAGATGGATTAATTGAATATAAGTTAACTGATGATAAAACAACTGCTAACATAACAGTAGTAGCAGAAGATGGTACTATAAAAGTATACACAGTATACATAATAAAAGAAGCAAAACCTGAAAATGTTGCTACACCTGTCACATATTATTATTCATCAAATAATTATTTAAAATCATTAGAAATAGATGGTTATGAAATAACATTTAATAAAGAAATTAATGAATATAAAATAACTGTTAAAAGTGATGTTACATCTCTTGATATAAAAGCAATTCCAGAAGATAGTAGAGCCAGAGTAGAAATAACAGGAAATGAAAAATTCAAAAAAGGTAATAACACTGTAACTATCACTGTAACAGCAGAAGATGGAAGTACAAGAGAATATAAAATAACCGCTAATAAAGAATCAGAAAAGAAAGAAGCATTAACAGAGATAGAAGGAAATAGTAACACTGCTGAAAAAGTAGTAATAATAATATTGATAATATTAGTAGTTCTTGGATTATTATATCTTATCTTCAAAAAAGATGAACAAGAAGTTGCAACTGTAGAAATAAAAAAAGAACAAAAAATAGATAATAAGAAAACAAATAAGAAAAATTAAAGAAAGATAAAAAAATCTTTCTTTTTTTCTTATTATTTGGTATAATTAAATAGAAAATAGGGAGAGTGAGTAACAATATGAATAGAAAGGGTCAAGCATTAGTAGAATTTGTTCTTATTTTACCTATATTTATTATGATATTATTCTCAATAGTAGATTTTGGGATGATATTTAATAAGAAAAATGAATTAGAAAACATCAGTGTTGATATAATTAATTTATTAAATAATAATAATAAAATAGAAGAAATACAAAAAGAATATCCAAAGGTAGACATAAAACTAACAAATGAAGAAAAATATACAATTGTAGAAATTAGTACTAAAGTAAATATTATAACACCAGGCTTAAATAGAGTATTAGACAATCCATATATTGTAAAGGTAGAAAGGAAAATACCTAATGTTGAAGATAAACAATAAAGGACAAAGTTTAGTTATGTTTGTCTTAATAATACCAATATTTTTACTTATATTAACACTTGTATATGATGTAGGTAATGCAATATATGAAAAAGATAGATTATCGAATACTAATTATTTAACAATTGAATATGGATTAAATAATATAGATACAGTAACAGAAAATGATTTAAAAAATTTAATTGAGCAAAATACATCCAATCTCAAATACATATATGTAACTATTGAAGATAATCAAATAGAAATAAAAATGGAAAAAGATGCAAAAAGTATAATAGGAAAAATGTTTAATTTCAATTTAGTAAAAATTATAAGTCATTATAAAGGAAAAATAATAAATAATCAAAAAGAAATAGAAAGGATAGTGTAAGTATGGCAGGGAAAATAATAACTATTTCATCAGTTAAAGGTGGAGTTGGAAAAACAACCATGACGCTTAATTTAGCAGGAATATACTGTGAATTAAACAAAAGAGTATTAATAATAGATTTAGATTTATACTCTGGAGGAATAGCAGCAAGTCTTAATGTAAAAAATAAAAAAGATATATATACAATGATTGATAGTATGGCTAATAATAGATTTACTGAACTAAAAAAATATGTAACAACATACAACAAAAATATAGATGTATTAGCCTGCCCAAAAGATCCAAGAATGGGAGCAAAAGTATCAGGTAGATATATACCAGTAATATTTGACTTAGCAAAAAAAGAGTATGATGTAGTATTAGTAGACACATATCATATATTAGATGAAATAAATTTAACAGCTTTAGACTATTCTTATATGACATTATTTATTATAACAAACGATATTGTAGATTTAAAGAACATGAAAAGTTTAATTAGTATCTTTAAAGATACAGATAAGAAAAATTATTTAATATTATTGAATAATTCTAGAGATATAGGAAAAGATTATTTGAGTTTATATGATATAAGAACTATAATAAAAAACAACATTGATTATACATTATCTAAAAATTATTACATAAAAAATATAGATAAATATACAATATCAGGAGAAATATTGACATTAAATAATAGTATTAATTTATTTCATTCTAAGGATATAAATAATATGAAAAAAATGGCTCTGGACCTAATAGATGATAGTCATGGTAAGGAGGCAAAAAAATGAGTACAAAGAGTTTAACTGAAGCCTTTGAAGTAAAACCCAAAATAGAAATAAATAACGAAAATGTTAAAGATTATGAAGTGTTTGGAGATAAAGGTTTACTTGAAAGTATCAGAATAAAGATTGTTCAAAATTTAATTGAAGAAAATATACCAGAAGATACTTTACCAGAAGATTATATAAATAATGAAATAGATTCAGCCTTAGTTGGATATGATTTAAGTAATTTAGAGAGAAATCATGTTTTTAATTTAATACAAAATGAAATAACTGGATATGGCCCTATAACACCCTTACTTGAAGATAATGCCATAACAGAAATCATGGTTAATGCTCCAAATGAAATATATGTTGAAATAGATGGTAAAATAGTAAAAGATGAAACAGTATCATTTATAAATGACAAACATATCATTAGAACCATACAAAGAATAGTACAGCCATTAGGAAGAACCATAGATTCTGCTAATCCAATGGTTGATGCCAGACTAAGAGATGGTTCAAGACTAAATGCAGTAATACCACCTCTTAGTTTAAAAGGACCAATCTTAACAATAAGAAAATTCAATAAAAAATTAGAAACAATAGATGATTTACTTCGCCGTGGTAGTTTAACCGTAAATATGGCTAGATTCCTCGAGGTAGCAGTAGAAGCAAAACTAAATATTATAATATCTGGAGGTACAGGCACAGGAAAAACAACTCTCCTTAACATCTTATCAGGATTTCTAGGAGAAGATGAAAGAATAATAACCATAGAAGATGCAGCTGAATTAAAATTACATCAAAATCATGTTATATCATTAGAAACTAGATTAATTAATTATGAAGGTGAAGGTGAAGTAACAATTCGAGATCTAGTAAGAAACTCATTAAGAATGAGACCAGATAGAATAATAGTGGGAGAAGTAAGAGGTAAAGAAGCATTTGATATGATGCAAGCTATGAATACCGGACATGAAGGTTCATTAACAACACTCCATGCCAACAATCCAATTGATGCCTTAAATAGATTAGAAACAATGATCCTAATGAATGAAATGGAAATACCAGTATCAGCAGTTCGTGGTTATATAGAGAATGCCATTGATATTATAGTGCAAATAGATAGATTATCAGATGGTAAAAGGAAAATAACTTCTATAAGTGAATTAGAAGGAATTAAGGATGGCGAAATAATAGTAAAAGATATCTTTACATACAAACAAAAAGGATTATCGCCTGAAGGAAATGTAGTAGGAGAATTTGGTTTATACAAAAGAAAACCAAAAGTATATGACAAGATTCTAAGAAAGGGCTTTACTAAAATAAAAGATATATTCGAATAAAAGAAAGGTGATAATTATGAATATAGATAAAATAATACAATTCTTAATAGTGATAATTATATTTATAATTATCATCATACTATTAAGACAAGCAGTGGCAGAAAAAAAAGAAAAAAGAATAGCCTACTATTCATTAGAGCCACTAAAAGATGCAAGCATACCATTAATTGATAAAATAAAAAATAAATATTTAATATTTGTTCAAAAAAACAGACAAATATTATTAAAAATAGACTATTTCAAAAAGAAATCAAAAAAATACGAAAAATATATAAAATATCGTCAACGTGACAAAATATCAGCAATAGATTTTATAACTAATAAAATAATAATAATGATATTATTTGTATTATTAGCTATCATTTCAGGTATATTTACAACAGGAATAAATATTTTAACTATAGTAATAGATATAATAGTAGGCTATTATTTATTAGATATATTTTTGAAGATATACTATAAAAGACAAACAAAATTAATAGAGAATGAATTATTAAGAGCAATAATAGTAATGAATAATGCATTTAAGTCAGGAAAAAGCACCTTACAAGCTTTAAATATAGCGGCCAAAGAATTACCAGAGCCAATAAGTGACGAATTTAAAAAAATGTATCTTGATATGAAATATGGTTTATCAGTAGACACAGTGTTTGAACGATTTGCCAAAAGAGTAGACTTAGAAGAAGCAGTATTTTTATCATCATCACTTACTATTTTAAATAAAACAGGTGGGAATATCGTTGAAGTATTTTCATCCATAGAAAGAACATTATTTGATAAAAAGAAATTAAATGAAGAATTAAAAAACATCTCTGCAAGTCCTAAGATGGTAACTAGAGTACTATTAGTAATACCAATCATATTTATATTAATAATATATATATTAAACCCATCATATTTTGCACCATTATTTTCATCAACTTTAGGATATATGATTATAATAACAATAGTATTAATGTTTATAATTTATGTAATATTACTAAATAAGATAACAAAAATAGATGTATAAGAAGGGAAACCAATTATGAAAAATAAAGAAATATCTAAAAAGATATATAACCAAAGAGTTATAAACAAGATAAATAATAAAATAAAATTATTAGGAATATCTTCAAAATTAACAACAGAAAAATTTCTAATAATAAGACTTATTACTACTATAATAATATTTCTTTTTATCCTAATAAATTATAAATATGGATACATACTTTCTATAATAGTTTCAATTATATATTATTTCTTATTAGAAAAAATAGTATTAGATAGCAAAATAAAGAAAAGAAGAAAAAAATTAGATATTGAAGCAATCTACTTTTTTGAAGTATTAACATTGTCTTTACAAACAGGAAGAAATCTATCTGAAGCAATATTGGTAACAACAAGTAGCATTGAAGATGAGTTATCACTCGAATTCAAAGAAACACTTAGAGAAACCAAGTATGGAAAGAGTTTAACAGAAAGTTTAACTGACATGCAAAACAGGATACCTTCTGATAGTATCAATAATATAATTTTAGCTTTAACTCAAGCAAATATATATGGAAGTAGCATAATAAGTACTATGTATAATCAAGTAGATTACCTAAGAGAAAAAAGAAAAATGGAAGTCAAAGCCACCATTTCTAAAATACCTACCAAAATAAGTATAATATCAGTATTCTTCTTCATTCCATTAATATTATTAATAATATTAGGACCAGCAATATTAAGCTATATAAAATAATAAATATATAAATATACTTGACAAAGACAATAGAAAAAGAGTATTATAAATAAGTAATATGTAAGGAGGAAAGAATATGTCAGGACATAGTAAATGGTCAACAATAAAGAGAAAAAAAGGAGCAATAGATAGTGAAAGAAGTAAAGTTTTTCAAAAGTTAGCCAAAGAACTTTACGTAGCTGCTAAAAATGGAGATCCTAATCCTGAAAATAATCCATCACTTAGAATGGTTGTTGAAAAGGCTAAATCAGAAAATATGCCAAAAGCAAATATAGAATCTGCTATTAACAAGGCTAAAAATCAAGGTGTTGGTGAAAACTATGAACAAGTAAGATACGAAGGATATGGACCAGGCGGTATAGCAATAATGATAGATTGTCTTACAGATAATAAAAATAGAACCGCTGGATTCGTACGAAGTACATTGACAAAACGTGGTGGTAATTTAGGAACCGACGGCTCAGTAAGTTATTTATTTGAAAGAAAGGGCGTAATAGTACTAGATAAAGCCTATGATGAAGATAAGTTAATGGAAGATATTTTAGAATTAGATATATTAGACTTTATATCAGAAGAAGATAGCTTTGTAATATATACCGATCCAAGTAACTTTATAAAAATAAAAGAAGCTCTTGAAAAGAAAGGAATAGATAAATTCTTAATTAGTGAAGTAACATTTGTTCCTAATAATTATATATCATTAGATGAAGAAACAACTGAAAAAGTAACAAATTTAATTGATGCATTAACAGATTTAGATGATGTACAAGCTGTTTATCATAACTTAGAAATATAAAAAATAATATTGATAATAATTTTAAAATATGGTATTATAATAATGGAAGAATAATAGATAGGAGTGATATAAAATGAAATTTAAACACATGCTTTTTGTTTTAACTGTTACTACATCTATTATTTTTGCATGTATGTTAGGCAGCTCATATGCATATTATACGCTATCAAATGGAACCACAGTAACTGCAACAACTGGAGAATTTGATGCAAATGTTTCAGTTGTATTTAGTGAAAGTGAATATATAAATTTAAAAACAGGAGTTCCTATAAATTCTACAGATGTAGATAAATATGCTAGTGCTTCGAAGTTTACTTTAATACCAGATGCAACAAAACTACAAGGATATGATGTCGCTGTAAAAATAGCTATATCAAATATAACAATAGATACAGCATTAAAAACAAGTGATTTTAAATATGATTTAAAATGTAATGATGGTAGCAGTACTACTACCATAAAATCGGGTACAGGAGCAGATTTTACTAGTACAGAATTAGAAATAGGCACCTTAAGCACTCAAAATAGTACTTTTAATGTATCAAAAACATATAATTGTGCTTTAAGATTATGGCTACAAGAAACAGGCAGTAATCAAAACGCTTTAATGAACAAATCTTTTTCTGGATTAATAAAAGTAAATTCTGTATATAGAAAATAAGAGAGGTAAATTATGAAGAATGAAGCAAAGATGATAGGAACAATATTAGGAATAGTATTATTTATCGTTCTAGTAGCAGGAGCAACCTATGCTTATTTATTGCTTAAAAGTGAAACAGATTTAACAACAGGCACTGGTAAATTTAGTATTGATTATAAAATAGTTCAAGATATAACTGCTACTAATTTGTCACCCTCAACTAACAAAAGTGGAGGTTTAGTTGGTAAAGTACAAGCCAAATTAAGTGAAAATAGTTTAGCGGGCAAATTTAATATATATATAACTCCTAAGACCATAGATGGATTAAATACGAATGATGCTTTAAAATATGAGGTATATGTAGATAACAGCACTACCGCATACAAAACAGGCAGTTTCAAAAATATAACTGCAAATACAAAAGTTAAAGTAGTAGATGCCTACAATTTATCAAGTACATCAACTTACACGACATTTACTATTTATATATGGTTAGATAATAATTTAGTAACTAATGAGATGTTTGGCAAAACATTTAATGCAACAATTAGCGCTGATTCAACAGCAGAAGCAAATTTTTAGAAAGAAAGTAAACTAATAGTTTATTTACTTTCTTTTTTTAATTTTATATAGTATAATTATTATGGTGATAGTATGAACAGTATAGTAAGTATAAATAAAGAAGAAGATATATCTAAAATAACTAAAGAAACAAAATATATAAATATCCCAATAGATATAGTGGACAATAATATTAATAATTATTTTATAATTAACGGAGTAGATTATTCATATTCAGAGAGTATAAACAGAAAACAAGGCTTTATTTATGCAGATTATAATATGTTTAAACAAGGTGAATTATTAATAGATAGTATTATAAAAGATATTCCTCAAAATTTATCAGATATAGAAAAAGTAAGATATATATATATTACATTAGGTAAAGAATTAAATATAGATATAAATACATTATCATCAAAAAACGAAATATTATCATTGCATAACATTACCAATTTAAATAACATTTGGGGAGCTTTATCAAAAAAAAGCATAACAAGATCATCAATAGTTAAAATTTTATTATATATTTGCTCCAAAATAGGCATAAAGAGTGAAGTAGTAAGCACAGATATAAAAGGTAACATGGCTAATAAAATTTATATTAACAATACATATATAATAGTAAATTTATTTGAAGATATAGCTAATATAAAAGCAGGCTTTTCAACAGAACATTTTGATAAATATAATAACAACATAGAATTAGATAAGAAAATAAAATATATAAATGATAATTATACAGAATATTTTTTAGATAAAGAATTAAAATATATAAATTATAATGATGATAATTTATTATTACAAATACTGACTATAACTGAAAAGATAATCAATATCAATAACATAAAACCATATGAGCTATCGATAATTTATAAAAAAATATTTAATAAATACTTTCCTAATCAAAAATTAAAAATAAATAATTTTTATTTAAGAAATAATTTAGACAAAGAACACTTTTTAGTTTTTGATTATAACGGTTTCTACTATAGTTATAATTATAATAAGCAAAAGTTCATTAAGTTAGGATACGATTATTTAATTGAAAATATAAAAAACAAAAAAATAGGATTATATCAAAATGAAGAATTTGATATAACAAGAGAAAGGGTGGTATTATGACTATAATAATAGTACTATTATTATTAATGTTAGCTGTATTATCAATATTAGAGGTTTCCTTTACTAGTCTAAACATTATTCGTATAAAAAGACTAGCAGATACAGGTAATAAATCTGCTAAAGTAGTATATAAGTTATATTCTAATTACTCAGAAACATTAACTACAATACTAGTCATAAATTGCATATGTGGCATACTAATAAGTACTCTAACAACATATTATTTTTCTAATTTATATGGTGATAAAATAATACCTTTAGTAACAATAATTTTAACAATAATAATATTAGTTTTTACTGAAATAGCACCCAAAATAATAGGAAGAGAATATGCAGAAGATTATGCCCTAAAACTATGTAATCTATTAAAATGGATGGTAAAACTCCTATTACCATTAACTAAAGCAATAGGAAAATTCGAAAAAAAAGTAAAAAACAATCACAAAGTAACAGCTACTAAAGATGAATTAGTAGAAATAGTAAAAACAATAAAAGAAGAAGGCGTAATTGAAGAAAAAGAGAGTATTTTTATACAAAAGGCCGTCTTATTGAAAAAGTTAAGAGTAAATAATGTAATGGTCCCAAGTGAAGATGTGTCATTTTTATATGATACAGATTCATCTGAAAAAGTAAAAAATTGTATATTTAGAGATAAGCATGATCGCATACCAATTATAAATAGAGAATGTAAAGTCATGGGAATATTATATGAAGTAGATTTATTAGATGAAATACTAAATAATAGACCAATAAGTATAAAAAGAAATATGAAAGATCCAATTGTTGTTAGCAAATCAACTAATTTGGCTTCTTGTTTGGAAATTCTTGAAGCTGCTAGAGCACACATGGCAGTAGTAACCGATAAAGAAAACAAATTCTTAGGTATAATAACTATGGAAGATATAATAGCAGAGTTAATGAAGTCATAGACTTCTTTTTCATTTTATGATATACTTAACATGTGATGTGTATGATAGTAAAAATAGATAAATTATCTCATGAAATGAGAGGTATAGCAAAAATAGACAATAAAGTTACTTTTGTGGATAAAGTTATCCCTAATGAAGTAGTTAATATTAGAATAACAAAACAAAAAAAGAAAATAAATGAAGCAAAACTAGTAAGTATTATAGAAAAAAGTCCTAATAGAATAGAACCAAAATGTAAATATTATAATATTTGTGGTGGCTGTAATACAGAACACATTTCATATAATAAAAGTGTTATATATAAAAAAGAAATAGTTAAAAACATCTTTAATAAGTATTGTAATATGAATATTGAACCATCCATTATCTATGATGCCGATAACACATATAATTATCGTAATAAAATAACTTTAAGAATTAAGGACGGAAAACTATCATTAGTGGGAGATACTCTTGTTAATATAGATTACTGTTATTTAGTTAATAATAATATCAATGAAGTTATTAAGCTACTTAATAGTATTTGCTTAGATGGCGTTAATGAAGTTGTTATTCGAGGTACTGATGATATAATGGTTATTATCAAAGGTGATATTAATAGTTCTATTATTATTAGTATTCTAGATGGTAAAGTTAATTCCATTTTTATTAACAATATAAAAGTATATGGAAATGATCACATTATAATTAATGTTGGTAATTATTCTTATGCGGTGTATGCAGACTCATTTTTTCAAGTTAATACTAATATGATTGATAAATTGTATAATAAAGTACTTGAATATGCAGGAACTGGCAATAAATTACTTGATCTATATTGTGGTTCTGGAACTATAGGTATTTATTTAGCTCATAACTTTAATACTGTTATAGGAATAGAGCAAAATAAAGATGCTATTAAAGGAGCTAATTTAAATAAAAAAATTAATAATATTCATAACATTTCTTTTATATGTAAACAAGTAAGTGAAATTAATCAGATAGAAAGCGATGTAGTAGTAGTAGATCCCCCAAGAAGTGGTCTCGATAATACAATAATGAATAAAATTATGAATAGTAATATTGATAAATTAGTTTATGTATCATGTAATCCCATTACATTATCTAGAGACATTAATATATTAAAAAATAAATATAATTTAGTTGATATTACTTTATATGATATGTTTCCTAATACTAATCATGTTGAAAGTGTTTGCTTATTTAAGATTAAGTAAAATTATTATAAATTTAATATATATATATATGAATATATAAAGAGAGGTAAATAATGAATAATAAGTATAAAGAATACATAAAGTATACAATTTTAATATTATGCTCAGTAATATTTGCTATTTTTACATATAAAGTAGTAGCAGACAAAACAATATATATAGATAGCATAGTATATAACTATATAAGTAATAATATTATTAATAAAAACAGAACTGAAATAGTAAAAGTAATTACCAATATTACTTCTCCTATCATGGTAATTATCACAGCTTTAATATTAGTACTTGCTATAAAGGACAAGAAAATAAAAATATCTCTTGTAATTAATTTATTAGGAATTACTATTATTAATAATTTAATTAAAGTAATCATAGCTAGACCTAGACCTGAAATAAATAAATTAGTTACAGAAACAGGATATAGTTTTCCATCAGGACACTCAATAACTAGTATGGCCTTCTATGGTTATTTAGTATATCTAACTTATAAATATATTAATAACAAGAAAATAAAAATACCTTTAATAATTTTTCTAATTTTACTAATACCTACAATAGGATTATCAAGGATATATTTAGGAGTTCATTATGCTAGCGATGTATTGTGCGGATTCTTACTAGGAACAATATATTTAATATTATTCATATCAATATCTAAAAAATACTTAGAAAGAAAATAGACATACTAATTAAGTATGTCTATATTAATATGTTTGTTTTCTTTTAGTTTTTTTAAATTATCTTCTATTATTAATTTAATACTTTCATTATATTTAGGATTATTTTCAATTCTAGAAATCAATAATTTAATTTTATCATAAAGATCATCATCTTTTTTATTCAAATATTTTTCAGTATATAAATACAAAAGAAGTATAGCAGCTTCAATAGCATGAGAACTAGCAATATCTAAGTATTTAATAGCCTTATCTTCATCCTTAATAAGAACAGTATTACCAGTTAAATAATAGTATTTAGCTAAATTATAAAAGGCATAATAAGAAACTGTACTAATAGGAGCTTCAATAGCTTTATTATAATAATCAAAAGCTTTTTTCATATCTTTTTTAACATAAATACCATTACGATAAAATTCACCAATTTTATTTAAAGCCCAACTTTCATCAAGTAAAGAAGATTTTTCAAAAAACTCAAAAGCTTTTTTCATATCACCTTTAGCTTCATAAATAAGCCCTAAATTATTATAAGCATAAGGATAATCTTTGCTAGCAGCTTTTTCAAAAAAATCAATAGCTATATTAATATTTTTTTTAACAGGATATGTACCATTAAGATATAGCAATCCCATAGCATTAATTGCAGCAACATTTCCATATTCAATAGCGGTATTTAAATATTTAAAAGCTTCTTTAAGTTCATCATTAGATTTAGAGCCAACAAAACCATTAATATACAATTTAGCCATCATATAAAAACTACCAGGATGGTTTTTATATGAAGCACGTCTAAAATAATCAAAACTGACATCATATCTAGGATATCCCTTTATATAACCATAATATTCATCAGTTCCCATTTCGTATAGAGCATAAGTATTGTTTTCTTTAGCTAATTTGTTTAAAGAAAAATTATAATTAATACCATCAGTAAATTTTAAATTTAAATACTCTTCGAGCTCTAAAGAAGAAATATCAGTATTATTAAGTAAATTCTCAATAACATTTTTTTTAATATTTTCTTCATAAATAGGTTGCTTTTTTTCTAAAATTATAAAAAATAAAATATTAACAATAGTCTCATATAAATTATTATCATTAATCAATTTATTAAGAATATTAGATAAATTATTATTAACAGAAGAATCATTTTTACTAATATTATATAGTTTAAGACAAATATTTTTTAAATTATCATTACTATTTATAAATTGAATTGCCGCTATATCATCGTTATTAAAATTATATATATTACCATCTATTATTGATAACAAATTAATAACAGTATTAACTAAAATATTTTTATTATTAGTATATTTCTTTTTGTATATCAAAAACTTTTGTTTATATTCATCATTAATAGAACGAATACCAGTACAATAATTATTCACTGTAGTATCTCCTATTAAATGAGTATCAAAAACAGTACAAAAAATTTCAACCTGTAAAGCAGAACTTTTATTTACCGTATACTCTTTGACAATCCTAGTAAAGTTACCCCAAGATAAGTGATTGTCATTGTCATTAAGTTTAATATATTTTTTCATTATCCCTCACCACCATAATTATATCACTAAGTGTGGATTTTTGCAAATGCCATAACAAATGATGTGGATTTATATATCTTATAAAAAAGAATATTATATAATATAATTATATTGAAAGGAAGGAAGAATATGAAAAAATTATTAAAAAATTATAAATCTACTTTAATATTATTACTAGCTATTATTATTGGTGCAATAGTAGGAATAATATTTAAAGAAGATGCCAAAGTACTTAGTCCATTAGGAGATATCTTTATTAATCTATTATTAGTAGTTATTGTTCCACTAGTTTTCTTGACTATAACTACATCAATAGCAAAGATGAGTACTCCAAAGAGACTAGGAAAAATAATGATTACAACAATTGTAGCATTTTTAGTAACCTCTATTGTAGCGGTTATAGTTGGTTTTATAACAACATATAATATAGATTTAGTAAAACCAGAAGATACAGCGAAGATAACTAGTACTCTAGTAAATGAAGAAATGAAAAATGAAGATCTTTCAATATTAGAAAGAACAGCAGATGTGTTAACAGTAAAAAGTTTCAACGACTTATTAACTACTGATAATTTAATTGCTTTATTAGTATTCTCAATTTTATTTGGATTAGCCTTAAACGGAACAAAAGAAAAGGGTGAGCCAGTAAGAAAAATATTAGAATCGCTAAATGAAGTTATAATGAAATTAGTAGGAATTATAATGTATTATGCACCAATAGGATTAGGTTGCTACTTTGCAGCTTTAGTAGGAACATTTGGTAGTTCAATAGCAGTCGGATATTTAAAGACATTTGTAGTATATGCCATCGTGGCAGTGTTATATTTTATAATTGTGTATACTATTTATGCTTATATAGCTGGAAGAAAAGAAGGAGTAAAAAGATTTTGGAAAAATATTATTCCTGCAATGGTAACATCTCTTGCAACATGTTCATCAGCAGCATCAATTCCTACTAATAGTATGTGTGCTAAAAAGATGGGAGTTCCAGACGATATTGCTGAAACTGTAATACCATTAGGAACAAGTTTTCACAAAGATGGTTCAATAATTGGAAGCGTATTTAAAGTAATGTTCTTAGTATGCCTATTTGGAACAAGTGTTTCAGGATTTGCTGGCATATCTAAAATACTATTAGTATCTTTAGTAGCGACATTATTAATAACAGCAGTTCCAATCGGTGGTGGAACAATTTCAGAAATGATGATTATCACTATGATGGGATATAATGCTGGTGTTTTACCAATATTAACTATAATTGCAACAATCATAGATGCCCCAGCAACAATGTTAAATGTAGTAGGAGATTCAGCAACATCTATGTTAGTAGCAAGAGTAGTAGATGGTAAAGATTGGATAAAAGAAAAAAAATCTAAAAAATAATATGAAAGTAGAGCAAAAACTCTACTTTTTAATTTAAATAATTATAAAAGTGGTAAATTTCAAAATAAAAGTTGTATTTATATACAAGGAGGAAAACAAAATGAATTTAAAGAAATTACCACAAGAAGAAAAACCACGAGAAAGATTACTAAAATATGGAAAGAATAATGTATCAAATAATGAATTAATAGAAATAATATTAAAGTCTGGTACAAAAAGATCAGGAATAAAAGAAATATCTCATAATATATTGTCTTCTGTTAATAATATTAGTGAATTAAAAAATATTGAAATTAACAAATTAGAAAAAGTAGAAGGTATGAGTAAAATAAAGGCTATTGAGTTAGTAGCGGCAATTGAGTTAGGTAGAAGAGTATATGAGGATTATAAATATAAAGAATTAGTAGAACTAACAAGTCCCAAAACAATAATTGAATATTTTAATACCGAATATAAAAATCAAAAACAAGAATTATTTTATGTTGTTTATTTAGACAATCAGAAAAAATATCTAGCTAAAAAATTATTATTTAAAGGAACAGCAAATTACTCTTTAGTTCATCCACGAGAAATTTTTAAAGAAGCATATTTATTATCTGCAAGTTATATAATATGTCTTCATAATCATCCATCTGGTAATGCAATGCCTAGTAAAAATGATATAGATATAACAAAACAAATAAGTCAAATAGGAAAAATACATGGAATCTTTTTACTAGATCATATCATAATAGGAAATAATAATTATTATAGTTTTTATGAAGATAATAATTTATGATAAATATATCTTTCAATTTATAAAAAAATATTATATAATAAGATAGATAGGAACGTGATATAATGTTTGGTAGAAAAAAGCAAAGCATTTCAAAAAAATATATACTAATAATAGTAATAATATTAATAATTTTATTATTAATAATATTTTCTTTTACCTTAAAAGAAGATAGAAAACTAAGTAAAGCAGAATCACTATTAAAGGATGGATTAACATATAGTGAAAAAATAATAACATATCCATTTAACTATATAAAAGAAAACATTAAAGAATATAAAAAATTAAAGGATGTTAATAAAAATAATAATATATTAGAAACCTCAATTGATCGAATAGATTCAATAGAAGCAGAAAATATTGAACTTCGTAGACAGTTAGAGAAACTAAAGGAAGAACTAAATATAAACTACACACTATCAGACTATGAATATTTAAATGCCACAGTAGTAAGTAGAAATGTAGGATATTGGCACAACAAAATAACTATAAATAAAGGTACATATAATGGAGTAGAAAAAGATATGGTTGTTATTAGTTCTAAAGGTTTAATAGGAAAGGTAATAAAAACTTCAACCTTTACTTCAGATGTAAGATTAATAACAACTAGTGATACTAGTAATAAAATATCTGTTCATATAAGTAATGGTGATAATAATTTATATGGATTAATTAACAGTTATGATTATAATAAAAATGTTTTAGAATTAGAAGGAATAAGTAACACTAAAGATGTAAATATTGGTGATTATGTTTATACATCTGGACTTGGAGGAGTGTTCCCTACAGGAATTTTAATAGGAATAGTAGAAGAAATAACTACTGATTCTTATGACTTAGCTAAAATAATAAAAGTAAAACCATCAGCAGACTTTAATGATATCAACTATGTAAGCATTTTAAAAAGAAAGAGTGATAGTAAGTGATAGTAAGTATTATCTATTTAATCGTGTCTTTTATTTTAGAAAATGTTATGGCAAGTATTTTCCCTGCCACATTAGGAAATATCAGTTATTTTACTACAATTTATACAATAATAGCCCTAGTAGTTATATATCCATACTTTGCCAACGAAAAAAAATATTATACATTAGTAATAATATTTGGAGTTTTGTTTGACATACTATATACATCAACATTATTATTGAATTTAGTTTTCTTTCTATTAATTGCATTAGTAATAAAAATTTTGAATACAAATATGTCAGATAATATATTTACAATCAATGTAATTAGCATAATAAGTATAATATTATATCATTTATTATCCTTTATAATATTAAATTTAGAAACAAGTCAAACGTATAGTTTAATTTTACTAGGAAATATAATAACTCATAGCATTTTAATGACAATAATATATACATCTATAAGCTATATAATAATAAAATTAATATATAGCAAATTAGATATGAAACAAGTAAAATAAAAATTTCTTATAAAAAGAAATTTGGCTCATTTTGCGTAATATTATTTTTAGTACTACTTTGATTATTAAAATTATCAGTAGTACTTTTTATATTATTATTAATATTATTATTTGGTTTATGTTCATTATTAACATCAGTAGCATCTTTAAAAACAGAAGCAACTTTTAACATTGATTTCATATTATTCATCATAGGTCCCACCTCTTTAACAATAGGAATAGCTTCTCTAACAACACTTAATGTTTTAGATGTATTATTAAGCAGTGAAGACCAATTAATACCTCGAGAAACTCCTCCAGCAAAATTACGAGCATTACCAAGCCCTAATAAAGAACGAATACCAGAGCCTAAAGAAGCACCTCTAGTCATAGTAGAATTTAACATTGGACCATATGATACATTTGGCATCATAAAGGGACCTCCCATATAATTTCCATACATATATAATAACCCCTTTCTAAAATAATATATGAAAATACCAAAAAAATGTTAAAAAAAGCATTAAAGTATGTTATAATAATTTATAGAATAGGTGATAATATATGAATAATAAACCTCTTAATAATACAACTCCAACTTTTAATAATAAAGTAGTAGTATCTGGCAATAAAGTTGTATCCAAAGAAAAAATAAGATATAAATATATAGCATTTGATAAAAATGGAAAACAAATAAAAGGATATTTTGATGCTTTTAGGAAATCAGATGTTGAATCATTTCTAACAGTACAAGGATATAAAATAGCAGAAATTAAACCAACCAAGATAACAAAGATAGGAAAATTTTTGACTTTTTCTAATGAAATGCGATATAAAGAATTAACATTCTTTTTAACCCAATTATCGACATATATAAAATCAGGTATAACATTAGCGGATACAATAGCTATATTAGAAAAGCAAACAAATAAAAAGAAAAATAAAGAACTATTTAAAAGAATAAGTTACGAATTAAATACTGGTGCTAATTTTAGTGAAGCATTAGCTAGACAAGGTAATGTATTTCCTAAATTATTAATAAACATGCTTAAAGCATCAGAACTTACTGGAAATCTAACAGAAACATTGGATGATATGGCCGCTTATTACAAAACAGCAGATTCTAATAGAAAACAAATAATATCAGCACTAACATATCCAAGTGTTGTTTTAGTAATAGCAATAATCGTTTTAACTTTTTTACTAATATTCGTAGTACCTCAATTTGAAAGCATATTTGAACAATTAGGATCAAAACTTCCGGGTATAACAGTATTTCTAATATCTTTAAGTGCTTTTATCCAGAAAAATATAATAAAAATTGTATTAGCATTAGCAGCTATAATAATTATAATAATATCATTGTATAAGAATGTTCGCAAATTTAGATATGTGATTCAATATATTGCAATGCATATTCCCGTTATCAAAGATGTATTAATAGATAATGAAGTAATAATGTTTACTAAGACATTTTCATCATTAATAAAACATGATGTATTTATAACAGATAGTATAGAAATGTTAGGGAAAGTTACTAATAATGAAATATATAAAGGTATAATAAAAGATGCTGTAACAAACTTAAGTACTGGATCAGGATTATCAAAAGCTTTTGAAAATCAGTGGGCTTTTCCTAGAATAGCTTATGAAATGCTATTAACAGGTGAAAAGACAGGTAGATTAGGACCGATGATGGAAAATGTAGCGGCTTATTATGAAGAAGAACAAAAAAACTTAGTTCAACGATTAAAAAGCTTAATAGAACCTGTTATGATAATATTGCTTGCTGTAATAGTAGGAGTAATACTTATGGCTATTTTTATCCCTATGTTCAGTATGTATAGTGATATATTATAGGTGATAATATGGAATTGTATATTTATATAATAATATTTATTTTTGGTAGTGTTATGGGTAGTTTTTTAAATGTATTAGCAGTAAGACTATCTAATAACGAATCAATAATATATCCAAGAAGTCATTGCCATAATTGTAATCACAAACTAAAATGGTATGAATTAATACCTATAATATCTTATATTATTCAAAAGGGTAAAAGTAGATGTTGTCATACTAGAATACCAATTAGTTATTTAATTGTAGAAATAGTAACAGGAGCTTTATATTGTACCTCCTATCATTCATTTGGTTTTACAAATGAATTAATAATAAGTTTAATTTTTATATCATCCTTAATAGTAGTAATTATAAGTGATATTGAATACATGATAATATTAGATGAAGTAATAGCGGCATCTTGTATAATAATAATAATATTATATTTATCATTATTTGGTTTAGAATTTACCGTTAATAAAATTTTATCCGCTATTTTAGCCTTTATAACAATGTACATCATCAAGTTAATAGGAGACCACCTTTTCAAAAGAGAAAGTATGGGTGGAGGAGATATAAAGTTAATGTTCTTATTTGGCTTAGTGATAGGTTATCCACTATCAATATGTAATATCTTTCTAGCAACATTTATAGCATTTCCAATAGCCATATATTTATTGCTTAGCAGAAAAGATAATCTAATTCCATTTGGACCATTTCTAGCCATGGCAGCAATATTAATTCATATTTCAAAAATAGACATAAATAGTATAATTAATTTTATAATAAAATAAATCATATAAAAAACAAAATTATATGATTTTTTAATTATAAAAACAGATAAAACCTTGAAAAATAAGGAAAAATACTATATAATTAATATGGTGATATAGATGGAAGATATAATAAAGAAAATATATGATTATTCTCTTGAAGATATAATGGGACAAAGTTTTGGAAGATATTCTAAATATATAATCCAAGATAGAGCTATCCCTGATGTTAGAGATGGTTTAAAACCAGTTCAAAGAAGAATTCTTTATTCAATGTATAAAGAAAGAAATACCTATGATAAGCCTACTAAGAAAAGTGCTAATGCCGTAGGACTAGTAATGGCTAATTATCACCCTCATGGTGATAGTTCAATATATGAAGCAATAGTTAGAATGAGTCAGTGGTGGAAGAATGAGGCACCACTTATAGAAATGCAAGGTAATAACGGTTCAATAGATGGTGATAGTCCTGCTGCTAGTCGTTATACTGAGGCAAGGTTATCAAAAATAGCAGGAGAACTACTTCGTGATATAGATAAAACAGGTATTGTTCCAATGGCTCCGAACTATGATGATAGATTACTAGAACCAACGGTCTTACCAAGTAGATTTCCTAATTTACTCGTAAATGGAACAACTGGTATAAGTGCTGGTTATGCTACAAATATGCCACCTCATAACTTAGGAGAAGTAATTGATGCTACTGTATTTAGAATAGATAATCCAAATTCTAGATTAGATACAGTAATGAATTATATCAAAGGACCAGATTTTCCTACTGGAGGTATAGCCTTAGGCATAGATGGAATCAAGAATGCTTATGAAACAGGAAGAGGAAAAATATTTATAAGAGCTAAGACTAAGATAGAGAAAAATAAAATTATTATTGATGAAATACCATACGAAGTAAATAAGCAACTATTAGTAAAAAGAATGGATGAAATAAGAATAGATAAGAAAATAGATGGTATTGTTGAAGTAAGGGATGAATCTGATAAAGATGGTCTTCAGATAGCAGTAGAACTTAAGAAAGATGCTGATGCCAATAATATCTTAAATTATTTTTATAAAAATACTGATTTACAAGTATCTTATAACTTTAACAATGTCGTTATTGTTAATCGTAGACCCATGCAATTAGGTTTACTTGGTATATTAGATGCTTATATAGCTCATCAAAAAGAAATAGTATATAAAGGTACTGAATATGATTTAAAAACAGCTAAAGCAAGTTATCACATAATGGAAGGTTTAGTAAAAGCAATATCAATATTAGATGAAGTAATAGCCCTAATTAGAAGAAGCAAGAATAAAGCAGATGCCATAGTAAATTTAGTTAAAGAATACGATTTTACTGATAAACAAGCAGAAGCTATAGTTAATTTACAATTATATAGACTAACTAATACAGATGTTGTTTTACTTGAAGAAGAAATGAAAAAATTAGAAGAAAAAATTAAATTATATGAAGAAATTCTTACTAATCCAGATAAACTTAATTCAGTAATTAAAGAAGATTTAAGAAAGATAAAAAAGGAATATGGAATACCAAGAAGAACAGAAATAAGAGAAGAAGTAGAAGAAATAAAAGTTGATACTACAAGAATGATACCTAAAGAACAAGTAGTAGTAGTAGTAACTAATGAAGGATACATTAAAAAAGTACCTCAAAGAAGTTATAATACTGCTAAAGAGGAAGAGACTACTTTAAAAGAAAACGATTATGTAACAGGTTTATATAATATTACTACTACTGATACATTATTATTGTTTACTAATTTAGGTAACTATTTATACTTACCAGTATATGATATTCCAGAAGTAAAATGGAAAGAACTTGGTAAACATATCAGTAATATTATAAGTTTAAGTCCAGAAGAAAAAGTAATTAACTCAATACCAGTATATAACTTTGATGAAGAAAGATATATAACAAGTTTTACTAAGAATGGTATGGTTAAGAGAACCCTATTAAATGAATTTAAAGTACAAAGATATAGTAAACCAATTAAGATGATGAATCTTAAGGGTAATGATGAAGTAATATCTGTTACTGATTCTACATTATCTAATGTATTTATAGCTACTTCAAATGGATATGGATTATGGTATGATATAAATGAAGTACCAGTTGTTGGTATTAAAGCAGCAGGTGTTAAAGCTATTAGTTTAAAAGATGACTATGTTGTAAGTGGCATATTATTTGATGTTGCTAGCGAATATCTAACAATACTTACTGATAAAGGAACTGCTAAAAGAATGCGCCTAACTGAGTTAGAAAAGACTTCTAGAGCCAAAAGAGGAATCTTACTTATGAAGACAATAAAGAGTAATCCAAGTAAGATAATAAAGGCCTATATTATAAATAGTAAGAATCAAATAGGTATAGTAAGTGATGATTATAGTAAAATAGTAAAACTAACAGAAATATCTATTATGGATAGATATAGTAATGGTTCATATATAATAAAAGATCGTATAATAGATTCTTACATTGTAAGTGAATTAATATCTAAAGAAGATAAAGAAGAAGTAACTGAAGAAATAGTAGTAGAAAAAAAACAAATTTCTTTAAGTGAAATAGATGATAAACTATCTAATATAGATAGTATAATTAAAGATATAAATGAATAGTTTAAAATAAGAGGTGTAACTATGATATATGTAAAAGATTTAATAGAAGTATGTAATGGAAAATTATTATGTGGTGACATCAATTTACCACTTAATAATTTTTCTAAAGATACTAGATTAATAAATAAAGATGATGTATATATTGGAATAAAAGGTGAATCTTTTGATGGCAATAAATTTTATAAAGATGCTTTTGATAAAGGCGCTAGTGTATGTATTCTAGATAATATTAATGAAGTAGATGATAAGTATAAAGATAAAACCATTGTTAAAGTAGAAGATACTATTAAAGCAATAGGTCTTCTTGCTAAGTATAAAAGAAGTTTATATAATATTCCAGTAGTAGCAGTAACAGGTAGTGTAGGAAAGACTTCTACTAAAGATATGATAGCGGCTGTTTTAAGTACCGAATATAAAGTATTAAAAACAGAAGCCAACCATAATAATCATATTGGTCTTCCCCTTACAATATTAAAATTAACTGATGAAGATATTTTAGTAGTAGAAATGGGAATGAATCACTTTGGAGAACTTTCTTATTTAACCGACATCGCAAGACCTACTATTGGGGTAATAACTAACGTAGGAACTGCTCATATAGGTAATTTAGGTTCAAGAGAAAATATCATGAAAGCTAAATTAGAAATAATAGAAGGACTAAATGGACCACTAATTATAAATAACGATAATGATATAATGCATAATAATCTAGATTATATAAAGTCAT
Organism: uncultured Bacilli bacterium; assembly: GCA_934162325.1. Lineage (GTDB taxonomy): Bacteria > Bacillota_I > Bacilli_A > RF39 > UBA660 > CAG-302. The sequence continues at coordinate 26,539 of CAKPIH010000003.1, read as the reverse complement.
TAAATAAAGTAATAACTATAGGTATTGATAATAAAAGTGATTATATGGCTAAAGATATAAATAATAGTACCTTTGTAGTAGAGAATAATAAGATTACCTCACCAATTAATAATACAGCCTTTATCTATAATAGCCTAGTAGCATATGTTATAGGAAAACTTTGTGATGTATCTATTTCTAATATTCAAAAGGGTATTAAGAATATGGAGTTTACTTCTAACAGATTAGAATTCAAAAAGACAAAGAATGGTGTAACTATAATTGATGATACATATAATTCATCATTAGATGCCATTAAATCATCATTAGAAATATTAGAAAAAGAACCATCTAAAAGAAAAATAGCAGTAGTAGGAGATATTCTTGAAGTTGGTGATTATAATAAAGAAATACATGAAAATATTGGTAAATTACTTTTAGAAAATAAATTAGATATTATAGTAACCATTGGTACTGATACAAAATATACTGACAAATATTTAGAAGAAAATAACTATACAAATTATTATCATTTTAATAATGAAAATGAATCACATGAAAAAATAAAAGAATTACTCCACGAAGGAGATGCAGTATTGTTTAAAGGATCACATGCAATTAAACTAGGTAACATTGTCAAATACCTAATGGAAGAATAAAATTTGACAAATTAAATAGATTAATGTATATTATAACTGTACTATATTTAGTACAGTTTTTAGGTGATGAAAATGAAAAAAATAAATTTAAAAAAATATATACTAATATTTATTGCTAATGCAATTATTGTCTTTTCTTTTTATTTAAGTCAAAATATCCATAATGCTAGTTTTGATCAATATATCTATAGTCTAATTAAAGTAGCAGGAATGAATGGTACTTCAGTAGTATCAATCGCTATTATAATATTTTATGGTTTTATATTATTTACCATATTAAATATATTACTAATACTTCCTACATTAAATTTTGATCGTAAAGTTAGTATAGATATTAAGAAAAATAAAGAAAAAAAAGAACTTGTTCTTTTGCCAATAAAAAACATAAAAAGATATAGTAGAATTTTATTAGCGGCCTCTATTATATATTTAGGTATAACAGTAGGATTCTTTGATTACGCATTTAATAGTTTAAGAAATACTGATTTATTTAAAGACTATTATATCAAACCTGATGAAGTTGAAATAAAATTTCCTGAAAAAAAGCAGAACTTAATATATATATTTTTAGAGTCAACAGAAATGACTAATATTAGTAAAAAGAATGGTGGCGTATTTGATATATCAGTAACACCAAATTTAGAGAATATAGCGCTTAACAATATTAATTTTTCTAATACCAATTTACTTGGAGGAGCTAGAGAATCATATGGTACTAGTTGGACAGTAGCGGCCATGATAGCCCAAACTGCCGGTATTCCTCTTAAAGTAAAAATAAACGATATTAGTAGTAGTAATAGCACCAGTTTTAATAATATTACTACGATAGGTGATATTTTATCTATGGAAGGATATAATAATTATTTATTAATGGGCTCTGATGCTAACTTTGGTGGCAGAAGATCATACTTTAGTAATCATAGTTATATAATAAGTGATTATTATACAGCAGTAGAAGAAGGAAAAATAGATAGTGATTATCATGAGTGGTGGGGCTATGAAGATAGTAAGTTATTTACTTATGCTAAAGAATATTTAACAGAAATATCTAAAGATGATAAACCATTTAATTTTACAATGTTAACAGCAGACACCCATTTTACTGATGGTTACTTAGATAAGAGTTGTGATACTATCTTTAGTGAAGCCTATGCTAATTCATTTTACTGTTCTGATAGTATGATAGCGGAATTTATCTCTTGGATTCAAGAACAAGATTTTTATGAAAATACCACTATTGTTTTAACAGGAGATCATCCGACAATGCAAGAAAATTTCTATAATATCGATAACAATTATGATAGAGTAGTATACAATGCTTTCATTAATTCTAAAGTATTACCAGTAAATAATAAGAATAGGGTATTTACAACAATGGATATGTTTCCTACCACATTAGCGGCCTTAGGAGTATCAATTGAAGGTGATAGACTAGGCCTTGGAACTAATTTGTTTTCAAGTAAAAAAACAATTCCTGAAGAAATAGGATTGGATAATTTCAATAAGGAATTAAAGAAAAGTTCAGATTATTATTATAAATATATAAGAAAATAGAGAGAAGCAATTCTCTCTATTTTATTGTTATTGTTCTAATTAAATTGTCTGTTTCACCTCTATAAGTAACTATATATTTAATAGAATATTTTCCAGTATCTAATCTATTAATCGCAGTATCTAAATCAGATTTACTATTATAAGTATTACCATTAACTTCATAAGTAATATTAGCACTTGTAGTAACATCTTTACCATTATAAGTAGCAGTTACTCCAGGATCGCTATAATCAGCTTTTGGAATCTCTAATTCAGACTTTCCTTTTAAAGAAATGTTAAGTCCACTACTAATTATAGAACCATCACTTTTAACAGATATCTCAGTACCATTACTAGCATTAGATTTAAATGATTTATATTCAGCCTTAACAATTACATGAGAAGTACCAGCATCACTAGGAACATACACATATTCATTATCAGTAGTAAAGGCTATTCTCTCTAAACTACCAGAGTTATTTTTAACATATATACCAAAACCAATACCACCTAGAGTATTATTATTATAATTAATTCTAGATTGTAAATAACTACCAGATTGTTTACCAAATACTGATTGACTAAAGTATTTACTTAAATAAGAATCATCTAATACGTCAGGTTTTTTCCAATTCCAAGTTAATTTATATCCTCCAATAGTTTTAGAACTCTTTAAGTTAGTAACATCAGGTAATTTAGCATATCTTTCTGATATTTCAGTAGGTTGAGTACCTTTTTTAAAATATTCTGTTATTTTCATATCATCAGGAGTATATTCACTAGGTAGTTTAGCAGGCCATGTTTCTTTTTCGACTGTAACTGTTACTACTGAAGAAGGCATTTCCCAAGTTTTAGTAGTTTTTGGTACATATTGCATAACAGAACGCATAACAGCATCTTTAGGAGCACTAGCACCACCTAAATAATGATCTTTATCTACTTTTTCATAACCATACCATAAAGCAATTGAATATTCAGGAGTATAAGCTACAGTCCATAAGTCATTTACTGATCCTATAGGAATTCCCTTTGCTCTACAAACATCATCTGATAGGTTAGAGGTACCAGTTTTAGCAGCAACAGTAGAACCATATACTCTAGCACCACCATTAAATCCATGCTCTACAGCATATTGTAAAACATTATTCATTAAGTAAGAAGTAGAGTCTGCCATTACTTTTTCTTTATCGACACTAAAATCAACTGTTTTACCAGAAGAACGATATTCTATTTTAGTAACAGCATGAGTCTCAATATGATATCCACCATTTGCAAATGCGGCATAAGCTTCAGCCATATCAAGAGGTGTTACACCATATGACATACCACCAATAGAATATGCTTCATTAATTAAATTATCTGAACCATTATTTTCATTTTTCTTATAGTTTTCTGATTTAGTACTATATGCAACATCAATTCCTAAACCATTAACAAATGTAACAATATTCTTCTTATCTACTTGTTGAAAAGCTTTTAACGCCGGAATATTTCTTGATACACTAAGAGCTTGTCTTAATGTAATTAATCCTTGATAAGAACCATCCCAGTTTCCTATTTCTGGTCCATTAGTATAAGTCCAAGGCTCATCATTAAATAGAGTATAAGTAGAAAAATCATTATATTCAAAACCAGGACCATAATCAAATATTGGCTTAGCGGTACTTCCTGGTTGTCTTAAAGCTTGAGTAGCATAGTTCCAGTCACCAGCAGTTCTATTTCTACCAGCACCAATAGCAACGATTGTACCATCATTAACATTAGTAATAGCAATACCTGCTTGTACCGAATCATCAGCCCAAGTATGAGATTCCCCACTAAGTACTTTGTTAATACCATCTTGAATACTTCTATCTAGAGCAGTATATATTTTCATTGATACTAATGAAGGATCATCACCAGTTTTATCTTTTACTTCTTGAATAACTGTATCTAAGTAACCTTCATATTCTCCAAGACCAGAACCACCTGCTAGCATACTTTCAATACTAACATCAGTGGCCATATTTTTTTCTTCTTCAGTAATATAACCATGTCTTACCATAAGAGTAAGAACAGTATTTCTTCTTTTTTCAGCAGCTTCAGGATGTTTATATGGATCATATTTATTAGGAGCTTGATACATACCAGCAAGTAGTGAAGCCTCTGGTAAACTAAGTTCAGAAACAGTTTTACCAAAGTAATATTTACTTGCTTCTCCAACACCATATATTCTTCCACCTAAACAGCTATCATTAACATACATTTCTAATATTTCATTTTTACTATATTTCTTTTCCATAAAGAATACGGATAAATAAACATCTTGAAATTTTCTAATTATTTTTTTAATTTTATTATTTTCTTTACTATCTTTCTTTGTTAAATTATTTTTAACCGTTTGCATTGTTAAAGTAGAAGCACCACCAGCGTCATCTTTACCCATTAAATTAAGAGCGGTTGCTTTTAAGAATCTAGCCATATCAACACCATTATGTTCATAGAATCTAGAGTCCTCAGTAGCAATTAAAGCATCAATTAATACTTGAGGTAATTCATCATATTCTACAGATTCTCTTTTTTCTGCACCTAAAGTAGCAAATATATTACCATCTTTATCATAAACTACTGTTTGATCTTGATTCTTTAATGCTTCTGGATCAAAATTACCTGTACTTATAACAATATAAATCATAAAAGCCATCGCAGCAAAGACACCAAATATAGCAAGTCCTAATATAATAGTAAGTATTTTTTTACCAATACCTTTTTTATCACCAATACTTTTTTTCTTTTCTCTATTATCTCTACTACGAGTAGGTTTGATATTTACCTTAATTTTCTTTTTACTTTTGCTTTTACTTTCATTATTATTACTTTTAGTTTTCTTTTCTTTCTTTTCAACCTTAACCCCTTTTTTTCTATCTCTAGAGCTCACAAATTCAACTTCCTTTCTTTCTGATAAATTTACATTATCATTATTTTTCCTTTCTTTCTTTTTTAATAATTTAATTATATCGCTAGCTTTATAGTACATAATAACTAGTGGAATACTAATTAATAGAGTAAACAATCCTTTTACTTTAAATACAATAATACTTAAAATAGTTATAATTATAAATAATAATGCAATAATTATATTCATAGTTCTTTAATCATCCTATCTACATATTTAATATAATCTAATCTAGGTGCATATTTTATATCTATTTTATAACAATTTTCTTCAAAGTAGGATAGTGGAATAGACTTTCTATCATTACTATCTATAAAGTTAATCAAGTCTTTTCCCTTTAATATATAATTTTTATCTAATAGTGTGAATCTTACTATTAAAAAAACTATACCACCATGTTTTATTACTTTCTTTATATATTCTATTTGATGATTATGAATATTATTGATAGTAAAACTTGTTTTACTTCTTGTTTCTTTGGCATCAAATTCTATATAATAACCTTTATATACTCCATTATAGTCTAGTGTAGATGGACATTCAAAGAAACCATCAGTAACTCGCATATTCTGGTAATTAGTTTTAGTTATCCTAATAGGAGTAGGCTTCTTATATACTAAAGCTATATCATATTCTCGATAATATTTATTGGTTTCATTGATGTCATTTTCAAGAGCCATACCACGATTGGCAAAACTACTATTGAAATTAGTTCTGTAATTCACAAATATCACCTATTTAATTATACTATAAAAATTTAAAAAAATCTATATAAATAGATTAATAAGTTAAAATTATCATTTATTTTATTTCCTCTTCAGCCTGTAGTCTTCCGAGGTATTTTCGAACCTGTAGTTTCGAAAATAAAATTTATTGTATAAAAAAAGACTATGAATTTTATTCATAATCAATTAGTCTAAATCTTTAGTATAGATACCAATCTCTATAAGACCAGATATAAATACTAATACATAAACTATTTTAGTAAGTAAACTACCATCACCAAATAAATATTCAACTAAATTGAAATTAAATAAACCTACTAAACCCCAATTAAGACATCCTATAATACCTATAGTTAGAGCTATTTTATATAATGTATTCATTTTTATCCTCCTTTTTATTTTTATTTTGTACAAAAAAAGAATAATTATTCATCATATAAGAAATTTAAACTAATATAATTTATCAGAAAGCAAAAAGAGGTGAAAAATGAAAAAAAAATTATTGTTTCTTTTAGTAGGAGGATTATTTCTTTTAGGAGGATGTGGTAAAGCTACTGAGTCAGATATTATTAAAGATTTAACTAAAAAGATTAATAATGCTAATTCTTATTATATAGAAGGTACATTAGAAATAGTTAATAATGAAGATATCTATACATATGATGTTGAAGTATCATATGCTAAGAAAGATAACTATAAAGTAAGATTAGTTAATAATGTTAATAATCATGAACAAATAATTCTTCGTAATTCAGAAGGAGTATATGTAGTTACTCCTAGAATTAATAAGAGTTTTAAATTCCAAAGTGATTGGCCATATAATAATTCTCAAGTATATTTATTATCTCCACTTCTTGAAGATATAACTAGTGATGATAATAGAGTCTTTGAAGAAGTTAAAGATGGTTATAAGTTAACAGTGGCCGCTAATTATCCTAATAATCCTAAACTAGTAAAGCAAGAGATATTACTTGATAAGAATAGTAATATTAAATCAGTAACTGTAATTGATAAAGATGGTAATAAACAAATATCAATGAATTATAAAAAGATAGACTTAAATAGTAAGTTTAAAAATAGTTATTTTGATTTAAAAGAAATTATTGATGTTAAAGAAGATAATACTCCTAGTGAAGATAATACTACTACTGAAAATAAAAATACTAATACTAATGATAATAAAGAACAAAAAAATAGTACTAAAACAGAAGAAACTAGTAGTATAGAAGATGTTATTTATCCTATGTATCTTCCTTCTAATACACATTTATCTAATAAAGAAAAAGTAACTAAAGAAAGTGGCGAAAGATTAATATTAACATTTGATGGTGATAATCCATTTATGTTAATAGAAGAGACTATTGCTAAAGAAAAAGAACATTTAATAGTACCTACTTATGGTGACTTAGAATTAATGGCATCTACTGTAGCAATAGTAAATGAAAATTCTGTTAATTGGATTGATAATAATATTGAATATTATGTAGTTAGTGATAAATTATCTAAGCAAGAACTATTAAATATAGCAAGAAGTATATCAGTACTTCCAGTAAGCAAGTAGTTCTTGCTTTTTTTCTTTACCCTTTATATAATGATAATAGGGAGGTAAAGAAATGAAGTACAATATAGAAACTTTAATAAAGAGTATTTTGGCAGGTATTATGATAGGAATAGGTGGAACAATTTATTTATCATTAGATAATAAAATTGTTGGTTCTATATTATTTGCTATAGGATTATTTGTAATAGTAGTATATAGTTTTAATTTGTATACTGGTAAGATAGGTTATTTAATTAATAATTTTAATAAAAAATATATTAGAAAATTAATAATAACTTTGATAGGTAATTTTATTGGAACCTTTTTTGTTGGATTCATTTTAAAATATACTAGAATATATACTATGATTAGTGATAAAGCTAAGACATTAGCAGAAATAAAATTAAATGATACTTTAATTAGTATATTAATATTATCATTCTTTTGTGGAATACTTATGTATCTAGCAGTAAATACATATAAAGAAGTAAAAGATATTGGTAAGTATCTAGCAGTATTTCTAGGAGTAATAGTATTTATATTATGTGGATTTGAACACTGTATAGCAAATATGTATTACTTTTCAGTATCATCTACTTGGAGTTTGAATACATTATTATATCTATTAGTAATGATACTAGGTAATAGTTTAGGAGGAATATTAATTCCGTTATGTAATAAAGTAATAAAAAAAGGGTAGAAACTTAGTTTTTCTACTCATTTTTTTGTTATCTAAAATTTTTTTAGTAAATCAGTTAATCTTGTATTTTTGTAAATACTTTCTCTTCCTATTTTTTCATATTCAAGTAATCCATCATCTACTAACTGACTTAAATAAGTAGCAGCTGTTTGTCTAGTTACACCACATCTGTCCTCAATATAATTAATTCTAGTGTATACTTCGAAGAATAAAGAATCTAATAGTTCATCAGAATAAATTTTAGGTAGTTTTTCAATAAAGTCCTTTTTATAAGATTCCATCTCTTCTAATATTTTTTTAATTAATTCAATTGTATTTTTAGATGTTTCTTCTATACCTTTTAAAATATATATTATCCAATCTTCATAATTATCTTTTTCTCTAAATTCAGATAATAGTCTATAATAATCACTTTTATTTCTATTAATATAATTACTTAGATAAAGAATAGGACTATCTAATAAATGATTTAATACTAAATATAAAACATTTAGTATTCTTCCTGTTCTGCCATTTCCATCATAAAAAGGATGGATACCTTCAAATTGATAATGAATTAAAGCCATTTTAATTAAAGGATCAGTTTCGTCATTGGTATCATTAATGTAGTCCTCTAAATTCTTTAGTAAATCTCTAATTTCATTTTCAGCTTGTGGCGGAGTATATATTATTTCACCAGTACTACTATTTACTAAATTTGTTCCTGGTGTTTTTCTTATACCAGTTTTATTCGGCTCAATCATAGCTTGTAATTCTACTAATATGTTTGTTGATATAAATTCCTTTTCTTTAATGATTTCATATCCACGCCAAATAGCACTTCTATAATCCACAACCTCTTTGGCTGCATCTTCTTTATAACCACTTTCAGTCAATACTTTATAAATACTATCATGAGTTGTAACTATATTTTCAATGGCACTACTATCTTTTGCTTCATTAATGGTTATTGCATTTATAAGTATATGCTGATTAGGTATTGAATTAGCAAAACCTTTTAGTTCAGCAAGTGATCTAGAAGCTTCATTTAATGCTTCTAGTATTTTAGCAGTTTTTAAATCATAATCACTAAATGGTAATAGTTTCATATCATCATCTCCTCATATATAATATTACACTATTTTTTTAACATATGCAATAAATATGTTAAAAATTTTCATTTTTTTTAACATATTTTACAATTGTGTTAAAATTTATTTATTTTTTAAGTATATCTAGTACATGAGAAGATGCTCCTAGTAGTTCTTCTCTTTCACATATAGATAAATGATATTTATAATATATTTCAAAAGTTTCATCATCCATTTTATTAATAATTTTTCTTAAGTAGTCAGTAGGACCATCTTGCGATAGTATTTTAACTCTTTTTAAATTTAAAGTATCCTTATAATAATTAATATCCTCTAATCTAACCATACTATATAAATCATCTTCTTTAGGAGTAATATGAAAATTATGATCAATAAGATTATTTTTAATATCTTCTTTAATAGTATTTTCCATAAAACCATGAGTAATAATAGCATATTCATTCATATAATAGCTAATAAAAATCAAACCATTTTCTTTAACAATTCTTTTAGTTTCACTAAGAGCTTTTATTTTATCTTCATTACTAATCAAATGATACATAGGACCAAATAGTAAAACAATATCAAAAGTATTATCTTTAAATTTATGTAAGTCTATAGCATTACCTAAATAAGTTTTTACTTTATCACTATTTTTCTTTAATGTCATTAAATTATGCTTTATTAATTCTACTGCTGTTACATCATAACCTTCATTAGCTAGAGGAATAGAGTAGGCACCAGTACCTGCTCCTATATCAATTATTTTAGGATTATTCATAGTATTTAAATATTCATGAATATATTTAGTAGCGGTCCTATATTCAATAATACCATGTCTTCTAGTTAATCTTTTATCTTCATTAAATTTATTATAATAAGTAATTAGATTCTTTTCATTCATAAAAATCACCTGTAAATATCATAAACTAATATTTTAAATAAGTAAATAAATTTACTTTAAAAAAAATAATATCTGTGATAAAATACTAAGAGAAAGAAGGAATATTATGATTTATTTTGATAATAGTGCTACTACATTTGTTGATCCTAAAGTATTAGAAACTTTTAATAAAGTATGTACTGAATATCCAGGAAACTCTAATTCTATTCATAGTCTTGGAGTTAAGTCTAAGGAATTAGAAGAATATGCTACTGAGAAAATTGCTAGGTTATTAAATGTTAAACCTAGTGAGATTATCTATACATCAGGAGCATCAGAATCTAATAATACTGTTTTAAAAGGAGTTGCTTCTAGATATAAGAATCGTGGTAATCATATAATTACTACACATTTAGAACATTCTAGTACTATAGAAACAGTTAAATACTTAGAAAGTAAAGGCTTTATAATTGATTATGTTAAAATAAATAAAGATGGATTAATAGATTTAGATAATCTAAAAGAATTAATAAATGATAAAACCATATTAGTAGCTATTTCTTATGTAGATAGTGAACTAGGTATTAAACAAAATATAAAAGAAATAAAAAAAATTATAAATAATTATCCTAAATGTTATTTTCATGTTGATGCTACTCAGGCTATAGGTAAAATAAAAGTAGATTTTAACGATATGGATTTTATGAGTATGTCAGGTCATAAGATATTTGGTATGAAAGGAATAGGCTTACTTATAAAGAAAGATAATATTGTTATTGATAATTTAATTCATGGAGGAAAGAGTACTACAGTTTACAGAAGTGGTACACCAGCATTACCATTAATATGTAGCTTAATGAAAGCTTTAGAATTAATAATACCTAATGTTGAAGATAATTATAAATATGTAGAAGAATTAAATAATAAAATACTTAATAATTTAAAAAAATATGATAATATTCATATTAATAGTACTTCTAATAGTATACCTTATATAATTAATTTTAGTATATTAAATATAAAACCAGAGACATTTATTCATGCTATGGAAGAAGAAAATATTTATATATCTACTAAAAGCGCTTGCTCTACTAGTGATTTATCTAGTAGTGTATATAGTTTATATCCAGATAATAATATAGCTACTCATAGCATTAGAATAAGTTTATCTTGTAAGAATACTATAGAAGAAGTAAATAGATTTAATGAAGTATTTAATAAAATAATTAATAAATTGTCATTAAAATAATGTTTAAAGTATATAATATTAGTACATAATATAGATGAAGTAAGAAGTTTTTAATAAGGGAATTCTTGTTAATACTTCTTTTTTCATTGTAATTATTGACAAAAAGATAAAATCTGATGTAATAGTAAACCATCTAATGGGGGTATTATGAAAAATAAAAAAAGAGTAATAATTTATATTACAAGTAATATTTTAATATTAAGTATTGCTTTGATGTTGGTAGAATTACCTACTAGTAAAAAGAAGGATTATCAACTTAATATTGATATAGAAAGTAATGATAACATAACAAATCCTATTAACTATAGTGATGTTATTACTAAAGTTAGAGAAGAATATAATAATAATGATATAAAAGGTATTTTAGAAATAGAAAATACTGATTATATAGTACCTGTATTACAGGGAAGTGATAATGACTACTATTTAAATCATGATGCATATGGTAATAGCAACTATATGGGTAGTATTTACTTAGATTATAGAGTAGATATAGATAGTAGTAAAAAATTATTAATTTATGGTCATAATTCTTCTAAAATTGATATGCCATTTAAGATATTAGAAGAGTTTTATGATAAAGATTATTATGATAATCATAAGTATGTAGATTTAACTACTAGTACTACTAAAAAGAGGTATGAAATATTCTCTGTATATGTAGAACCTACTGATTATTCATATATGAATATTAATTTTAATAGTGATGAAGAATATTTAAATCACTTAGAGAAATTAAAAAGTAAGTCTATGTATGATACAGGAATAGAAGTAACTAAAGATGATGAAATATTAATACTTCAAACATGTAGTACACATAAAGATTATCATAATTATCAAAAAAAATATTTATTAATTATATTGAGGAGGGTTTAAATGAAAAAAAATTTTATGAAGTATACTAAATTATTAGTACTTGCAGCAATGATTGTGTCAGATTTAATGACTCCTATTAAGGTATTTGCTAACGAAATATCTAATAGAGAACCTGTTAAAGGTGATGTTGGTATTAATGATAAAGTAGTAAATGATGGCAATAATGCAACTATATATTCGGGGAACTATGAAACTGATGAAGCACTAGTTACCAAGACAGTTACTAAATTAGATGCTGAAAATGGAATATATAATGTTGAATTAAGAGTGAAAGGAAAGAACAAGGAAGATTCTACTACAGTTACAAAACCAGTATATGTAGTAGTTGTATTTGATACTTCTGGTAGTATGATTTGTGATGGCGCTAAAAATGGATATTCATATATATCAGAAAGAGGCTGGAATGTTCATTACACTGCTGCTGATGGTACAAAAATTACTTGTAGAGGTAATTATAATAGAGGCGAAATGCCTAATGCTTTAACACAAGATAAATGGGAAAGTGCTGTTAATGGTGCAATTAGTTTTTCTGATAGTTTATCTAAAGTAGAAAATACTAATATTTCTTTGGTTACTTTTTCAGGAAGTGCTAGTACTGCTACTGAGTTTAGTCATACTGCATTAACAGCTCGTGATTTTGGGCATCCTGAAGGAAATACAAACTTACAAGCAGGATTAAGTAATGCTATTGATAAATTAAAAGAGATAACTGATCCAAATGCTCAAAAGTATATTGTTGTAATTGGTGATGGTCAACCTACTAGTGGTGGTAGTAATGGCAAGAGTGCCACTGATAGAGCAATGGATAGAGCATATGAAGCTAAGAATGACAATAAAATAACAGTGTTCTCTATTGGTTATGGTATCGAAAATGATGCTACTGCTAAAGATGTCCTTAAAAAAATATCTTCTGATACTACTATGACTAAAGTTTATGGATACAGGGATTATTATTATGAGTATAACAAAGAAGAAAAAGGATTTTATAAAGAAGCAAATTCAACAGGTATAGCAGATAGTTTTAAGACTATATTTGAGGATATAAAAACTTCTATTGCTGCTACTAATGGTGTATTAACAGATGTAATTGGAAATAACTTTAAGTATGTTGAAGGTACTAAAGATAGTCAAGATATTACTGTTAATGGTAAAGATGTAACTATTAAAGTTGGTGATATTACTGAAGAAGAAAAAGTATATTCATTTAATATTGAAATAAAAGATAAAGATAGTGCTACTGGTTGGTATAGAACTAATGGTAATGATAATAATAATTCATTTACATTAACTGGTGATGGATTAACAAATCCTATTACAAGTAGTGAAAGTGCCGAAGTATATTGGGTACAAAATACATATAATTATGTTATTAATTATTATAAAGATGAAATAACTAATCCTAATGATAGAAATTATTTAGGTTCTAGTGATACAAGAAACACTCATAAAAATGATGCTATCACTCTAAATGATAATGATAAGAATGCTTATCTTGCTGATGCAGGAGATGGCTATGAATTTAATAGCGTAAATCCAGAAAGCCTTGTTATTTCAACAAAAGTTTCTGAGAATGTTATAAATGTTTTATATACTGCTAAAAAATTTAGTTATACTGATGAAGCTATTACTAAAAAAGCAAATATGAATACAGTAACAAGTTTAGATAATAAAGTTGGTTACACAATAAATTATAATACAACACTTAATAATGTTAGAGAAGGTGATGTAGTAAGAGTTACTATTACTGATACATTACCACAAAGTATAGATGTTAATAATAGTGTTTTAAATAATGGTATATATGATGAAGAAAATAATACTATTACTTGGACTAAGACTTATAATATAGATAAATATATGAGTACTTATCCTATTAATGTTACTATTGAATATATGATAAAATATAATGACTATATAAGTGTTAATGGTGATAAGTTAACTAATATAGCTAGTGGTGTTACAGTAGTTAATAATACTACTACTGATGGAACTGAAGATTCTGAAGATGTTAATGTAGAAATTAAAGGCACTGTAGAAGTATTATTTAAAGATGAAAATACTAATAGTGAAATTGCTCCAAAAGAAGAATTAGGAGAAAAACTAGCAGGTACTGATTATACCACTAGTCCTAAAGAAATATTAGGATATACATTAAATGAAAATAAATTACCTGAAAATAAAGATGGTAAATATACTGAAGGTAAAATAACAGTAACATATTACTATACTAAGAATGAAGGTACTGTAGAAGAACCTAAAGTAGAGAAAACAGGACCTAATACTATTAATAGTATTGATAGAGTATTTAATTATACTATAAGTAGTTCTGCTAAAATAAAAGATTATGTAGGAAATGCTAAATTAATAGTTAAAGATATGTTACCTTATACTATTAATATTAATAAATCTAAATTACCTAGTACTTGTACATATGATGGTAATAAAACTATTACTTGTATTAAAGAGTATAATAATATAACAGAGGAAGACTATATAAATGGCGTATTTGAAGTAAACGCATCATTTGACTTAGAATTAGTATTTATAGGAATTAACTCTGATAAAATTATTAATAAAGCTCAAACAGTAGTAGATTTAGATGGAAATAAAATCCCATCAGAAGAGACTGAAACTGAAACTGAAGTATTAAAAGGAAATTTAGTAGTAAAACATATAAGTGGTAACACTATATTAGAAGTAGAAGATACTAAAACTAATTTAGGTGGAGTAAGCTATGAGACTAGTGCCAAATCATTCTATGGATATACATTAGATACTAAAGCTTTACCTGATAATGCTAATGGTAAGTTTGTAGCAGATTCTACTATTACAGTTATTTATAATTATATTAAAAATAATGGTGAAATAACTGAAAACGATGTAACTAAATTACAAAAGAATCAAATTACTGATATTAATTCAGAATATAATTATGTATTAAATTATAATGGTAAAATAGAAAATTATGTTGGAGAAGTTACTTTAGAACTTACTGATATATTACCATATAATGTAGTTATTACTTCTATGGATAAGAGATGTACTTTAGATGGAAAAGTAATTACATGTAAAGAAATATATAATATAGATGAAAATAATCAAGTAATAAATGAATCATTTGATATTAAATTAAGATATACAAATATAGGTAGTGAAGTTACTAATAAAGTTGAATCAAGATTAATTTATGGTAATAATGAAATTACTGATGAAGATGAAGTTACTGATAAAGTACCTTATGGTGTAGTAATTGCTACTTATAAAGATACTGATGGTAATGAACTTACTACAGAAGTTAAAACTACTGATTTAGTAGGTAAAGAATATAATACTGAAGAAAAAGATTTCTTTGGCTATAGTTTAAAAGAAATTAATGGTAATGAAAATGGTACTTATATAGATGATACTATATATGTAGAATATATTTATACTAATATTATGGGTACTGGAGATATTGAAGAATTACCTCCTCAAACTGGAGTAGAACAAAGTAATTTATATAATTATCTAATAATTATTAGTATGTTAGTATTATCAGTAAGAGGATATAAAAAAGTAAAAGAGACCTTATAATGAGTCTCTTTTCTTATATCTTTTTTTGTATTTTCTTATTACTAGGTATCGTTTTAAAGAATTTAATAATTAAACCCTTTACTTCTTCATATCTATCATTCATAAATAAATCATGAGTTAAAGTCTTTAATTCAATTAAAGTAACACTCTTAGATTTAATATTATCATAAACATATAATACAGAATCATATGGTACAATATCATCTTTATCACCATGTAATATTAAAGTAGGACAAGTAATATTTTTAACGTCTTTAGTATGTTCTTCTACTAACTTCATAAATTCCCTAATCGTAGGAGCAGGTACTTTAAATAACCTAGATAATACTTCTTCAGGATTATAATTCTTAAATAAATTAGGAAGTTTTTTAATACTTTCTAAAACATCAACTTTATCTCCTTTAAAAGCTAAGTAATGAAAGGCAGGAGCAGCGAGTACTAGTTTTTTAACTTGTTTATATTTACTTGCTAAATATGAAGCAATAACACCACCCATACTATGACCAATTATATATACCTCACTATAACCAGCATTTATTATCTTTTCTAATTCATCTTCAG
Source organism: uncultured Bacilli bacterium (assembly GCA_934162325.1). Lineage (GTDB taxonomy): Bacteria > Bacillota_I > Bacilli_A > RF39 > UBA660 > CAG-302. The sequence continues at coordinate 10,256 of CAKPIH010000003.1, read as the reverse complement.
CCTTTTTAATCCAATCTTTTCTAGTTACCTTATCAATAATCATTCTTTCATGTCCTGGTAAAGTAAAAGTAAATACATCAAAACTATTATATAATTCTAAATCATTATTTAGACTATTATAATCATAACTACCACCAGCAAAACCATGTATTAAAAGAATAGCTTTCTTAAATAATTTTATATTCATTTTATCAATTCTCCTTTATTTAATTTTATCATATAAATAAAATATTTCAAATACTTAAATCTAAATAATTATAAGGAATAGTAATACTATAATCCCCATAGTAGTATGGAGCTATCTGATATCTATTAAAATATATAATTAAACCATCCCTAGTAATATTAAAATATTTATAATTATCTTTAATACTCTTAGTACCATCAATCATCATATCAAATACAACTTTATCATTAAACATATCATTATTACTAAAATATTCTCTAGAATATATAGATAATTTATTTAATATATCTTTATCCCTATTAATAAGATCATCTATATCAATAAATTTATTAGTATTTTTATTATAATTAATAGTTTTAATTTCATAATTAGGATGAGCTCCTCCAGTAAAATAAGATATATATAATACTATAGATATATATTCCTTATATTCATAATCTTTATAATCAATATAAAGAAAATAATAATCATCTATATTATCTTTTAAATAATAATTAACATTCTTAGTAATAGCTTTATTTAATTTATAATATTCATATATAGGATATTTAACTTTAATATCAATATCTTCTTTATTATTATAAATAATCTTTTCATTACTTCTATTTCTATATATTAAAGTAACAGAAATAATAATAATTAATAATAACATTAATAATAAAATATATTTCTTTTTCATACTAAATTATATTCTAAGTAAAATAAAAAAATAATATTGTAATTAACTTAATTTTATGATATGATTTATACATAGGTAAGAGATAAAAGATTTACGAAAAATAATTCACAAATCAGAAAGGAGGCCCTTCTTATGAAAAAAATATTATTTTCAAAAGTTAACTACAAGTTAATTAAAAGGGTTCAAAAATCTAACCTAAGTATAATAAATAATAATAAAAATAAAGACTATGAAATAACTAATAGAAATATTAGTGATTTTTCATAGTCTTTTTATCATGGAGGTAACAAATGAAAAAAAGTAAATTAATATTATTAATAATAGGTATAGTATTAGTAATTACTGGTATTACTTATGCTGCTTTTACTTGGGTAGTACCTGCACTCAAGATAACAGGTTCTTCAGAATGCTTTGACTTAAATGTAAAATATGTTAAAGGAAAAGATATAGGTAGTGATGATAAATCTAAGACATTAATGATTAGTGATGATTATAAGAGTGGATTATCTACTACTATAACAGTATCTTTAGGTAGTACTTGTACAATAAATACTGGTAAAGGAACACTATATTTAAATACTGATAGTATAACATCAAGTAATTTATTAACAAGTGGAGCATTAAAATATCAAATAATGAGTGGTACTACTAATTTAGGAAGTGGAGTAATATCTAGTACTGGAAATCTTGCAATTGCTAGTAATATAGCACTTACTACTTCTTCTAAAAAAATAACAGTATATGTATGGGTAGATGGAAATGTTTTAACTGAAGAACAAATGCTAGCATTAGTTGATACCAAATATAAAGGAAGTATAAGTATGAAGATAGAAAGTGGTGATAAATAATGAAAAATAAAGCAAAAGCATTTATGATATTTGGAATATCACTATTAGTATTTGCAATAATAGGTTCTACCTTTGCTTATTACGTATGGAGAACTTCTTCAGACCAAGAAACTAAAATAGTAACAAATATAGGAGCTGCTACTGTATATTTTAATGGAGGAGCATCAATAGAAAATGCTAAATTAAGACCAGTATCAGATAAAAGTAAAGGAATAGTAAAAACAATAGAAGCAAGAGCTAATACTAGTGGTGTTGCTATTAACATGTATTTAGATATAATAAGTATAGATGATGGTTTAAAACATGAAAGTTTTAAATATGAATTCTATAAAGGTGGAACACTTTTAAAGTCTGGTAATTTTACTGCCGATTCATTAACTAATAATACAGTAGATTGTACTACAAATAGTACTAAACATATTGTATTAACAGAAAATAATACTGTAGCAACATCTTTAACTAGTTATAAATTATATATATGGATTGATGGAGCAAACTATGAAAATCCTATAACAATGATGAATAAAAACTTTAGTTTTAAATTACACGCCGATGGAACTGGTGGCTTTATTAAAGAAGGTAAGATACCAGATACACCAGATACTGATAATACACTAGCTAGTAATATAGTAACAACATATATAAATGCTCCGAATAAAACAGAAATAATGAATCAAATAAAATATTTTTATGATACAGAGCATAGTTTAATGAGTGATGTAGATGGTAATGTAAGATATTATGGAGCATCACCAAATAATTATATATACTTTAATTGTTCAGATTATTCAAATCAATCATCATCTACATGTGAAACATGGCGAATAATTGGAGTATTTAATAATAAAGTAAAACTAATAAGAGGTAGTCAAATAGGAACATACTCTTGGGATAATAAAAACACATCAACTGGAGCAGAAGATAACTATGGTAAAAATGATTGGACAGAAGCAAGACTAATGAAATTATTAAATCCAGGCTATGAATCGGAGACTACTGGAGGAAGTCTATATTACAATTCAGGAAGCGGTAATTGTTATGCAGAAGTGAATAACGCTACCAAAGCATGTGACTTTACTTCAACTGGAATTAAAAACGATAAAACAAGAGGTCTAATCTCTGAAGAAACATATTCATTATTAGGATGGAATACATATAATGTATATGCAAATGAAATATATGAATATGAAAGAAGTACTGGAAAAGTATATACTAGTGCTAGACCAACAACATGGACAGGAAAGATAGCACTAGCCTATCCTAGTGATTATGGCTATGCTGTAGATTTAAGTAAATGTAGTCAAAACTTATATAATTATGATAATAGTACATGTACATCAAATAACTGGATGAAGACTATAATAGCACCAAAAGATGGTTGGTTATTAACCCCTACTTCCGACAGTGCGACCACTGCGTGGAGTGTCTATTCGTCGGGCAGTGTCGTCAGCAACCACTTTGCTTCTAATGCGTATGGGGTCGCGCCAGTCCTTTATCTAAACTCTGAACTAGCCATCAAGGCGGGAACAGGATCAAGTTCAGCGCCATATCAATTGTCCGCATAAGCGGGCAGATTGATATTCCTTCTTCGGCAGTGGACACGTGGTAAAAAAGGTCTTTGTTTGATTTGAAGGTCTGCTATGAAATATTATAGAATTAGTTTAACTAAACTAGTTCTTTTTCTTTTAGTTTTGACTATAGAAATATAAAAAAATAAAAAAATTAGCAATTTTATGTTGACATTGCTAAAGAATAGTAATATAATGATATTAGCAATGGAAATAAAGAATTGCTAAAGGAAGTGATATAATGATCACCAAGAGACAAAATGAAATACTAAAAGTAATAGTAGAAGAATATATTAGAACTGCTAAACCAGTAAGTTCAAATCATATTTGTAAGAAATTAAAATGTTCTAGTGCTACAATTAGAAATGAAATGGTAGCCTTAGAAGAATTACACCTACTAGAAAAAAATCATTTTGCATCAGGTAGAATACCTAGTGAAGAAGGTTATAAGTATTATGTAGATAATTTAATGAAACCTAAAAATATGACTGGAGAAGATATGCTAAAACTTCAAACTATTTTTAGAAATAATACATTAGATTTAAATGATACTATTAAGAAGAGTATAGAGATAATTAGTGAGATAACTAACTATACAGCAGTTGTACTAGGAGGTGCTTCTAAAGAAAATAGACTTAAGAAAGTAGAAGTAGTTCCACTAGAAGATAATAAAATATTATCTATAGTAATAACAGATAAAGGAGTAGTACAACATAAAACATTATACTTACCAAATACTGTTCCTAAAGAAGATGTAAAGAAAACAGTAGAACTAATAAATAAATTAGTAATAGGTACTCCTATTAACGAGGTAAGCGAAAAACTAGAGTATGAAGTAAAACCAATTATAAAAGATTATGTTGGTCAATATGAAGTACTTTATAATACCTTCTATGATGCTTTTCATGAATTTACTACTGCTCAAAGAGAGAATGCTTACTTTGGTGGAAGAACTAATATGCTTAAACAACCAGAGTTTACTAATATCGATAAAGTAAAAGAAATACTTAGTAAATTTGAAGATATAGATAGTATTTCTAAAATGAAAGAAGAAGATAATGGAATAAATATTTATGTTGGTAGTGAAACAGAACTTACAGATGATGTTTCAGTTATTAAAACTAAATATAATATAGATGGAACCGAAGGAACAATAGCAATAATTGGACCAAAGAGAATGGAGTATGATAGAGTGGTAACACTACTAGATTACATTAAAAATAATTTAGGAGGTCAAAGTGGAAAAGAAGAATAATAAACATAAAAAAGAAGAAAAAGAAATAAAGAAAGAACATTGCAGTAATGAAGAATGTAACTGCAAAGAAACTAAAGAAGAATGTACTTGCAATGAAGAATGCTCTTGTGGTGATAATAAACTAGAAGATAAAATAAAGAATCTAGAGGAGGCACTTCTAAGAAGTCAAGCTGAACTTATTAATTATAAAAGAAGAAAAGATGAAGAAACTAATAGAATAATAAAATATGCTGAAGAAGATATTTTAAAAGGTTTTCTTCCTATCTTAGATAACTTTGAAAGAGCAATAAGTATGGATGATGATAACTTAGAAGATGAAGTATCTAAGTTTCTAGAAGGCTTTAAACTTATGTATAAGCAAATAAAAGATTTACTTGAAAAGTTTGAAGTAAAAGAAATAGATTGTTTAGGTAAAGAATTTGATCCAGCACTAGAGCAAGCTGTTGTTGTTGATCATGATGAAACTAAAGAATCAGGAGTTGTAACAGTAGTGTTACAAAAAGGTTATATGTATAAAGATAGAGTACTTAGAACTGCTATGGTGAAAGTAAATGAATAAAGATACCATAAAAGAAATAATATATATATTAGTATCAATATTACTAGCAGTCCTAGCAGTTAAATTTGTTATTTGGTTATTACCAGTAATATTAATTGCTTTAGTTAGTTATCTATTATACATGAATATAAAAAAGAATAAAACAGAGGAAAATATAAATAAAGAAAAAAATATTAAAGTTATTCATGACTTTGATGATGATAAATAAGAAAGGAAATGATAAATATGAGTAAAATTATAGGAATAGATTTAGGAACAACAAATAGTTGTGTTGCTGTATACGATGGAGGTGAAGCAAAAGTTATTACTAACCCTGAGGGTATGAGAACAACTCCATCAGTAGTAGCATTTAAAAATGGAGATATAATTGTAGGTCAAAAGGCTAAAAACCAAATGGTAACTAATAAAGATACAATATCTTCAATTAAAAGAAAAATGGGTACTAGTGAAAAAGTATCTGCTAATGGAAAAGAATATTCTCCAGAAGAAATATCTGCTATGATATTAGGAGATCTTAAGAAGACTGCTGAAGCATACTTAGGCGAGACTGTTAATAAAGCTGTTATTACAGTACCTGCTTACTTTAATGATGCGCAAAGACAAGCTACTAAGAATGCAGGTAAGATTGCTGGCTTAGAAGTAGAAAGAATTATCAATGAACCAACAGCAGCAGCTCTTGCTTATGGTCTAGATAAACAAGATAAAAACCAAACAGTACTTGTATATGACTTAGGTGGTGGTACATTTGATGTATCTATCCTAGAATTAGGTGATGGTGTATTTGAAGTTAAATCAACTAGTGGTAATAACCATTTAGGTGGCGATGACTTTGATGAAAGAGTTATGGATTACATCGTAAGTGAATTTAAGAAAGAAACTAGTGTAGACTTAACTAAAGATAAAATGGCTATGCAAAGAGTTAAAGATGCTGCTGAAAAAGCTAAAAAAGATCTTAGTGGTATGACTACTACTGAAATATCATTACCATTTATATCACAAGGAACTGATGGTCCAATTCATTTAAATATGAGTTTAACTAGAGCTAAATTTGAAGACTTAATTAGTGATTTAGTAGAATCTACTACTGAACCAGTAAGAAAAGCTTTAAAAGATGCTAACTTATCTGCTAAAGATATTGATAAAGTATTATTAGTAGGAGGTTCTACTAGAATACCTTGTGTACAAGAACTAGTTAAGAAAGAATTAAATAAAGAACCTTCTAAAGAAGTTAACCCTGATGAAGTTGTTGCTATGGGAGCCGCTATTCAAGGTGGAGTATTAACAGGAGATGTTAATGATATCGTACTTCTAGATGTAACACCATTATCACTTGGTATTGAAACATTAGGAGGAGTAATGACAGTATTAATACCTAGAAATACTACAATTCCTACTAGTAAGAGTCAAGTATTCTCAACTGCTGCTGATAATCAACCTGCTGTTGATATCCATGTATTACAAGGTGAGAGACCAATGGCTAATGATAATAAGACCCTTGGTAACTTCCAATTAACTAACATTCCACCTGCACCTAGAGGAGTACCACAAATAGAAGTTACATTTGATATAGATGCAAATGGTATTGTTAATGTTAAAGCAAAAGATTTAGGTACTAAGAAAGAACAATCAATTACTATTACTGCTACTAACACATTAAGTGATGAAGAAATCGATAAAATGATGAAAGAAGCAGAAAAGAATAAAGAAGCAGATGCTAAGAAGAAAGAATTAGCAGATGCTAAAAATGAAGCAGAACAAATTATTAATATGACAGAAAAGGCTATTAAAGACCTTGGTGATAAAGTATCTGATAGTGATAAGAAAGAAGCTGAAGAGTTAATAGAAAAGACTAAGAAAGCTATGGAAGGCGAAGATGCTAAAGAAATCACTGAAGCTAAAGATAAATTATTAGAGAAGGCTAATGCCCTAGCTACTAAGGTTTATGAAAGTGCTGCAAAAGAAGGACAAGAAAATACTACTACTGAAGAAGCACCAAAAGAAGATAAAAAAGATGATGTAGTAGATGCTGAATTCGAAGAAAAATAATTAAGTAAAAGCTCTAGCTTTCTAGAGCTTTATACTTGTACTTGGAGGAAAATATGGATAAAAAAGATTATTATGAGGTACTGGGAGTACCAAAGACCGCTACCCAAGATGAAATAAAATCAGCATTTAGAAAATTAGCCAAGAAGTATCACCCTGATGTTTCTAAAGAAGAAAATGCTGCTGAAAAGTTTAAAGAGTGTCAAGAAGCCTATGCAGTATTATCAGATGAGAATAAGAGAAAACAGTATGATCAATTCGGACATAGTGCATTTACTAATGCTCAAGGTGGCTTCTCAGGATTTGATGGCTTTGACTTTAGTGACTATGGTGATATCATGGAAGAAGTACTTAAGAACTTTGGTTTTAGAACAAGTTCATCTAGAGGCTCAAAAAGAAAACAAGCCGGTAGTGATTTATTATATAGAATGACTGTTACTTTTGAAGAAGCAGTTCATGGTAGTAAGAGAGATATCGAAGTAGAATGCGAAGACGAGTGTAGTGAATGTCATGGCGAAGGTGGATTTAATAGTCATACTTGTCCTGAATGTAAAGGATCTGGAACTGTAACCCGTCAGCAAAGTACAATGTTTGGTTCTTTCTTATCAAGAACTACTTGTCCACATTGTGGTGGAACAGGTTCATCATTTGATAAAATATGTACATCTTGTAAAGGAACAGGCAAAGTAGTTAAAAAGAAAACCCTTACTGTAACTATTCCTAAAGGAGTAGATACAGGCAATAGACTAAGATTAGCGGGTAAAGGAGAAGCCGGTACTAATGGAGGACAGCCAGGAGATTTATACATCGAATTTGCTGTAAAAGAAGATTCCTTCTATAAAAGAGACGGCAATGACATTTATATAGAAGTACCTCTTACTATAACTGAAGCAGTCTTAGGATGCAAAAAAGAAATACCAACACTATATGGTAATGCTTATGTAACAATACCTGATGGTACTAAAAATGGTACTAAATTAAGATTAAAAGGTAAAGGAATAGATAGTGATATTAATAATAAGAAAGGTGATATGTATGTTATCATTAATGTCGTAATACCTTCAAAGATTAATAGAAAACAAAAAGAACTATTTAAATTATTGTCAGAAACAGAATTAGATGATGATAGTGAATTTACTAAATATAATAAAAAATTAAATTAGATATAAAGTATCACAAAATAATTGACTAACAAATTATTTTGTGATATCATTTATATGTAAGGTAAGAGATAAAAGATTTACGAAAAAGATCCTAAATAATTCGCAAATCGGAAAGGAGGCCCCTCTTATGAAAAAAGTATTATTTGCAAAAGTTAACCACAAGTTAATTGGGGGGGGGGTTCAAAAATCTAACCTAAGTATAATAAATAATAATATAGATAAAGACTATGAAATAACTAATAGAAATATTAGTAATTTTTCATAGTCTTTTTATCGTGAAAGGAAGGAAAAAATGGAAAAGAATAAGAAATTAATAGTACTAGGAGTACTAGCCTTGATACTAATTATATCAGGAATAACATATGCTATACTTACATGGACAAGTAGTAGAGTAAATATAGGATTAACAAGTAATTGTTTTACTATAGATTATACTAAAGGTAATGATATAGCAAATGCTAGTATAAAAGCATTAAATGAAAGTGATTTAATAAGTGATAATAAATTTACTATTAAAGAAGGAATAGCATTAACATATGCAAATATAGGAATAAAGTCTACATGTACAATAGAAGGATATGGATCATTATATTTAAATGTAACAACATTATCAAGTGCTTTTTCAACAGGTAATAGTAAAGGAGCACTTAAATATGCAGTACTAGATAATACTAGTACAACAAGTACAGTAACAGTAGCATCTCTACTTAATCAAAAATTTAATATAGTAAGTAAAGGAAGTATAACAAGTACAGGTAAAATAACATTACTAACTAAACAATTATCAAATACAAAATTAAATAAATATCTAATAGTAATCTATGCAGATGTATCAAAAATAGCCAATGATGCTATGGATGCATCATTTAATGGAACAGTAAGTGCAGATGCAAATCAAGGAGAATTACCAATTTTAGCTAATAAAATAATTAATTTATATAATGCTGCCACAAAAACACCAGTAACAAATAACAGTATAACATACCAATATGATACTACAAATAATCTTATGAAAGATAATGCAGGTAACATCAGATATTATGGAGCATCACCAAATAATTATATATATTTTAATTGCTCAGATTACTCTAATCAATCATCATCGACATGTGAAATATGGCGTATAATAGGAGTATTTGATGGTAAAGTAAAACTAATAAGAAATGGTCTAATAGAAACATACTCATGGGATAACAAAGATACTACAACTGGAGCAGAAACCGCATATGGTAAAAATGACTGGACAGAAGCAAGATTAATGAAATTATTAAATCCAGGCTATGAATCAGAAACTACTGGAGGAAGTTTATATTATAACGCAAAGAGTGGTAACTGTTATTCGGGACAGAATAATGCAACTAAAACATGTAATTTTACAAGTAAAGGAATAAAAAATACTGAAACAAGAAACTTAATATCAGATACAACATATTATCTAGGAGGAAATAATACTGCTGCATTATATCCAAATCAAATATATGAAAAAGAAAGAGGAACAACAGTATATTCCGGAAGACCAACATCATGGCAAGGAAAGATAGCCTTACCTTATCCAAGTGATTATGGCTATGCAGCAGATTTAAGAAAATGCACAAAACTACTAAGTGGTTATAATGATAGTACATGTACATCAAATAACTGGATGAAAACAATAGTTAGTAATGGAAGTATTAATTCTGGTTGGTTATTAACCCCTAATTCTGACAGTGCGGGCTCTGCGTGGTATGTCAATACGATGGGCTCTGCGAACTCCAGCTACATTGCTTATTATCCGCACGGGGTCGTCCCAGTCCTTAGTCTAAGCTCTGAACTAAGTATCAAGGCGGGAACAGGGTCAAGTTCGGAACCATATCAATTATCAGTTAATTAATAAATATGAGGTAAAATATGAAAAATAATAAAGGATTAATAATAGGAATAATAGGGTTAATTATAGTAATGATAGGTGGTACTT
>CAKPIH010000002.1 GCA_934162325.1 uncultured Bacilli bacterium | reverse complement strand
CTAGATATAGCTACATTTAAGATATTAGAGTCCGCTACAAAGTCTGATATTTCATCATCTACTGTTGATATTATTATGGCATCTTTTTCTCTACCTTGAAACTTATGAACTGTACTTACTTCTATATCTTGGATATTTTGTTTTATTAAATCTACTTGATTATTATATGATGCTATTATTCCTATATCATTACTTTTTAGTTGTGGTAGTATTTCTTTTATTATATCTAATTGTCTTTGGCTTGAATGATTTCTTTTATTTGTTTTTATTAATTTTATAAAATCTATTTCTCCATCATAAACAACAAACTATTCTACTGATAATTGATTTTTATTCTTGTATTTATCTAGTCTCTCCAACGATTCAGCATATTCTACTATATTTTATCACGTGATTGTCGAAAGTCAATAAGTAATAAATGTTGTATAAAATCTCTATAAAATCATATAAATACCGCATTTATACGAATGGACACTTTAGTAAATATTAAGATATTGATAAATACGGATAAACTTTTGCACATATTTTTTTACCAAATTTGGAATTTTTTTAATTTCATGTTATAATGAATGTGAGGTGTAAACTTATGTCAAAACAAAGAAATGATTTAACTCCAAATCCAAATCAAAAGAAAATATTAGAAATGGAAAAAAAATATTTTAATAAATTAGAAGAAATAATCACTTCTAAAGATTTCTTAGCCGATCTAAAAAATATAGAAAGAGAAACAAAAACCAACTATAGATTACTTGCAAAAATATGGAATGTAAAAAATAAAATTAAAATTCCGGCAGAAAGATTAGTAAGATATCATATATATAAAACCTTATTTAATACAGATGAGGGTTGTTCATTTTTTCCATCTCCAGTCAGTTGCGATTTAGCAGTTGAAACAGAAGATGCAGTTTTAAATATCGATGTAAAAACCGACGACATAAATAGTAATAGAAGTGATATATATAACACTCAATTAGAGCATAACCAATCATCGTTTAACAACAAGAGAATTGGTGCTAATGGAAATTTTAAGGGATTAGAAGCAATGGCTAATTTAAAACCAATTGACGAATATTCAGGAAAAATCAATTTAACATTTTTAATAAAAATTATATATAGTGATGATGGCTATGACTTTGAAATAAGTAATGATAAAAATAATCCTACATTGACACTAACATGTATTCCAAATGGTATTTTAAGCGAATTATTTGATTTTGATTTGTTATCAAATTTTAAAACATACAAATATTACACGCAATTAGATGGTGAATACTTTAAAGAAAAACTAATTGGAAATAGCAATATATTTGATAATACATCAGATACTCAAAAATACGAAATTATTGAAAATAATATAATAATCCCAGAAAATTGGATTAAAGGTAAGGTCTTATCTAAAGTTGGTTATTATGATCCAGATAAGGATGTAATATGGTTATACCAGTTAAAAGGAAGTAGCAATAAAAAATATTATCTTTGTGCTGTTAGATGTGGTGACTCATCTAGATATAATTCTAATTATTTAAAAGATAGATATGACTCAAATGGAAACAAATGGGAAGGTTTAAAAGAATACTACGAAATGCTTAATAAAATTTAAAAAGAAGAATCTCATCAATTTGATTCTTCTTTTTCTAATACATCATAAATTTCTTTAGCTATCTGTTCAGCCAATTTAACAGGAACCGCATTACCTATTTGCTTATAAACGACATTTAGACTCCCTACAAATTGATAATCCATCGGAAAAGTTTGAAGCATAGCACACTCTCTTGCACTTAGTCTTCTTTCTTTATTAACATGAATTTCAGGACCTGTCGCTGTAATAGTATCACTTGGTCTATCCCAATTAGTAATTCTTAATGACTGTTCAAATTTAATTTCTTTTTCAACCATTGTAGTGACCTTTTCATCATATTTATCATCAAATCCTAATATTTTTTTTAACTCCCACCAATCTGATGGTTTTGGGATACTACCAGAATTGTTATCTTTTCTAAACCAATGTCCAGCAGTATATTTATATCCAAAATGGTCATCTACTTTTTTTGTTGTATATCCTGCTTTATCACGCCATTTTTTTAAATAATCACATATTGCAGATTGTTTTACTTTATATTTTCTACCCCAAAACTTATCATATACATTAGTTGCAGCCATATGATTATATATTATTGTACCATCTTCTAATGTTATGGGATTATCACTAAGTCTAACATCGCTTAAAAATCCTATTGTTTGTTCAACAGTTACTGGCGCTTTCAATCCCTTTTTAGTTTCATATGTTTTACTATCAACCCAATGAGTCGGTTTCGGATACGGATTGTTCACCCCAATTCTATTTCCTATTATGACTACCCTTTCTCTAGCTTGAGGGACACCATATTCTGCAGCATTTAACAACCTTGCATCCACTTCATAACCCAAAGATCTAAAATCTTTTTTTATCATTTCAATTACTTTACCCTTTTTCATAGACAGAATTCCCTTAACATTTTCTGCTACAAAAAATTTCGGCTTTTTATCTCGTATAACACGTAACATCTCTTTATATAAAAAGTTTCTTTCATCTTTCATACTTCTTTTAGTGTTGGCAACAGAAAAACCTTGACAAGGGAACCCACCGATTACTAAATCTATTTCATCAGGCATTTCACTACTATCAATTTTGGTAATATCTCCATACACAATTCGCTCATCAACATTTTTCTTATATGATTCTACTGCTTCTTTAAAAAAATCATTTGCCCAAACAATATCGAATCCAGCATTTATAAAGCCTAAATCCATGCCGCCAGCACCTGAAAACAATGAAATTACTCTATATTTTTTCTTCTTACTCATTATTTATCACCCACTACTATTCAAGTATAACAATAATTACTTCAAATTGCAATACTTGCAATTAAATTTATTATACAATTTTTTTTTACAATTTGCAATAGTAGCGAATTATTTTTTTCAATAAATCATAACAAAAACTTTTTTAATTCTTCATAAATTATTTTATTATCCACAAAATATTTTAAAATTTCATCATCTATTATCACACCTAAATCTGTAAATTTAATATATTTTTTATAATTAACATCATTTAAAGCTCTAGCAAGATAAATAGAAAAACCTTCTTTAATTAGTTCAATTTCAAATAAATCATTTGATTTATATTTTATTAAATTATATAATTTTTCATCAATGATTGTATTATCAATATCATTTATTGCTTCAATAAACGGTATTAACTTATATGAAATAAAATCTTCTTCTACTTTAACTTTTATAACACATATATTATATAACTTCTTTATATTATGATTATTAATTATCCATAATCTCTTTAATCTAATAGGTCGCCCTGATTTATCAACCCTAAGAAAGCTATAACCCGAATTACATATAACCAATTTTTCACCAATTAATTCTGCACATATCTCCCCACGTTTACCAACATAAATTAATTCTCCATCTGACTTTTGATTATAATATCTTGTAATTCTTAAAGCTTTCTCTTTAACTGTTTTCCCTTCAATAATCCATTGCATTAATACAGAATAAAAATTTCTTGCCGTATTATTAGATAAACGTGAAATAGATATATCATCTGATTTTTCCAATTTAAAAATGGTATTTATTGCAGATAATAAATCGTTAATACTATTTATTCTTTTTCCATAAAATCTTGATATTCTAACATCCAATGATTCTTTTTGCTGTTCATTTAATACAATATTATTTAATAAACATTTATTTAATATATCACTACAACTTGATGTTATATCCTCATCAAAAACAGATTTAATGTCAATATTATCATCGATTAATTTGATTTGTTCCAAGCTGGAAATATATTCTGAACTTTTATCATCTTTTGAATATCCAATTAAATACTCATTTTCTATCTCATCTTCATGATAAACACCGTAACAAGGATCTATTACTTTATTTCTTATTTTTTGTTTCTTGTAATCTGATTGACAATTAAAATGTGTTTCACAAATAATTTTTTCTAAATTGCCTGTCTTCACAATTTCATTAATTCTGTTAATTCTTCCTCGTAAATTTATAAAATCTTGTGGTTTCATCATTCCTACACCTATATTGTAATCATATATGAATAATGCATCACTAGGCGTATTTACTCCTTCCAGGACACTAGAATTTGTAAATAAATATTTTATATCTTTATTACTTCTATATACATCTAGTAAAAACGACTTAATTATATCTGGCATTTCGCCATGAATATAAATTATTCCTTTTTGTATAATGTCCACTATATAATAATCTTCACCAATAAAATCTATTAAATCAGTACAGTCTATATTAATTTTTAAATCTATATTTTCAGAAAATTTTAATGCTATGCGTTCAACATCTTTTGGTGAGTTTAAAAAAACTATATTTTTTGATTTTGAATTTCTTAATATATATTCATCAAAATCCAAATAATGAGTATCTAATATATAGTCACTAGTCATTCTATTAGTGTTTGGAATATAAATTTCTTTACAATTATTATGAAAAAAATAATAATGATAACATTTCATATCCCTAATACCGTTTACCAATTGTAACTCTTTTTTATGTACACCCTTAATTTGAACAGAACTAGGATCATATAATACAGGTGAATAATATTTAATACAACAATTAAATTTTATTTTTAATAGAAAAATAATTTGGGATAATTTATAACTACGTTCACCTTTTCCTAAAAGCTTATGAGCTTCATCTATAAATAAATCTGTTATATTTTCAAATTTATTTTTTTTTATTAATTCAAAGCATCTTTCTTGAGTCAATATATAAATATTTTTATAATTATTACTTCTTTTTATTTCATGGTGAGTTATCAACTTTACATTTGTTTTTTCTTTCTTTGCCAAAATAGATAAATCTTGCTTTACTTGTGTTAATAAAGCCGTAAGTGGAACTATTATTATGCAGTCGCCTTTAGATTTTAGCGAACTTTCTAACATTAAATCTGTTTTCCCAAAAGATGTTGGTGCAATAATTGAATAATCATTATTTGTTTCTATCATTCTATAAATAATTTTTTGACCAGATGTAAGTATTTTATCATTATATTTATTATTTTCTATGTAGTAATTAGCAATAAAATTTTCTATTTCTTTATTAGTACTAATTCCTATTTTGTTATATATTATATTTAATATAGGAGAATAACCAAAAATAATTGAAAATTCTATTAATGGACTATAATCCTTAAATTTTAAAGTATAATTTATTATAATGCTATAAGCAAAATTTAAACTAAGTTCATCTTTTTTCTTTATTAACAAATAGAAAGCATAATTTAATAATCCCCCTATTTTTGACATATCTCCCCTCAAAAAATCAATATAATCCTTAACAAATTGTACATTCAATGGTTTAATTTCATTCATTTGAATCACCATACTTCATCAAAATATAATTATATAAAATATTATAATCATAGTTTCTTATACACATAATAAATATTTTTTGTTCAGGGATATTTTGATCTTTCAATTTTTTTAAATATTTTTTTATATAATCCACATCAAATTCATTATTACTACATATTATCATTGTACCTAAAATTTTGTTGTAATTAGTTTGTTTTGCTTTTGATAACAATTTATGTATGTTAGTATCATCTAATTCATTATTAGTTAATTGATTGTGTACATATCCTTTAGTTTTTTCCCATCTATTTATATCTTCATCATTAACCTCATTTTCTATTTGATTAGCAGCAACTATCAATTTAGCACGATTGTCTTTATCTAAATCTGTACATTTTTCCTTTGATTTCACTTCCGTTATCCAAATTTCATTCTGGGAATAATAGCAACCATCAAATCCTTTAAAAAATCCCTGATATGTATCACTATAACCTATTGTTGGACAGCAAGAAAGAAATTTAAAAGACACTTCTTCTAATCTCATAAAACAATGAAATAGAAATTCCCCAATTATTCCTACCTTTGCAGTAGATGTCTTGTCTTTTTTCAAAATATATTTTGCAGCATCTTTTATAGTATCCCTAATAGTATCAGTTGTTTCTCTCTCTGCAATCATTTTACCCTTAATTATTTCTAAAAAATTATCATCAATGAATTTTTTTAGATTATCATCATATTCATCAATATAAACAAAGCAAGCCTCAACATTCAATTCTAGATCCAATAATTTATACTTCATATAACCACTTCCATACTACAAAAAATAAACAGTATCCATCTTAAAAAGATTAAATACTGCTTATCAATGTAATAATTATACCATATATTTCCCGAATTTTTATATTTTTTTTAATATTTAATAGTCAAAAATAGATTTTTGTATCATTTTTTTACTTTTTTTAAATTTTAATGCTTTAGTACCCAATCAATTTTTTGTATAGATAACTGAACTCTCCACCTCTGAATTTTAGTTACCACTGTTAAATAATTTATTTAATCTTATTATCACCATTCTTTTTTTCTTGTCTTTTTTTCAAAGTTTTATCTAACATTAATTTATAAATGATTTTCTAATAATCTGAGGATATTTTTTTGTTTTCAGAAACATCGCTTCTTAATGTTTTAAAAATAAAATCTAATAAAAAGCTAAATAAAAAATGTTCCCAAAACCAAAGGTAATAATATAGCAAAGTTATCTTCTGGTTTTCTCCGCTTTTATCAAAAAATAATGTTAAAACAATCATTATTTGTGAAATCAAAAGTAAAATAATTGATTTTTAACAAAATTATCTAAGATATTAACTTTTCTTTCTCTTACGTTAATTTCTTTGTTATCAATTAACCCATTTTTCTTTTTAAAATCTTTAAATATTTCATATGTAAAATCTATTAATTCCTTTTTATTAACTTAATCAATATATTTACTCTCATTTATATTCATTATTAATTTATTTCTTAAATCTATTTTGGAAAGAGCAAATCTTTCCTTAATATCAGAATCCATTATTATTGTTCTTCTTATGTCAATGATAAGATTAGAAGATATCTTGATTTTTTCTATTATGTAAGGTCTAATCGAATTAATAAATCTATCATTTATATTATTAATCTTTTCAATATCTTTTCTGAAACGAAAAAATTTCAGAACTGTTGTTGGTATTGCTATAACTAATATTCCTGTAATTATTGAGGCAATCCAATTTACTACAATTTCATTGATTAAAATTGGTTTTATCACATTTTCATAAAATTCTTTCATAATACCTCTCCTTTGATGAAATATTATATCACCAAAAACTATTTTTTTACATTCCTTCCATAATAATTTCTAACTGAATTCCTATTTTCATACATAAAATTAATTTCTATTATTACATTATACTTAAACGCAACAATTGTATTTTTATTTATCCATATCATCATCAGTGCTATTTAATTAATAGTTACTTCTTTATGCTAAAATAATATCTTAGTATATACCTATTGCTTATATATAATAGATGCAATGGCATATTGTTATTAGACCCTAGGCTAATAACAACACTCATAAGACTTACATTGTAAGGCTTAGAGTGAATAATAATATAAAAATGCCAACAAAGTGGCATTAATATTCTAAACATATCTCTTTAATTCATTTCTTAATTCTTCATCACAAGCATAGATATATATTCCATTTATTCCTCGAGTTAATAATACTCCTAACTCATTTGATAGAAAGTCTTCAGCAAAGTTTTCTTTACTACCATCTTTTAAAGTTCTATTTTGAGTAGCTTTATTATTCTTACTACTCTTTGGATCGAATACGACTTCATTATTTCTAAACTTTACTGATGGTCCTATAATTACACCAGCATAATTTAAATCAAAACCATGAATTGTATATATTGATCCTACTTCATCTATTGTAAGTGGTTGTTCTACCCAAGATAAATCTCTATCTTTGGCTTTTTTATTTTTCTGAATATCTTTTTCTAATTGGTAATTCCATGGTTTACACCAATCATCTATTTTTACACACCAATATTTTTCATTCTTTGGTTGTCTATTTTCTTTATATTCCCAATCGTAGGTTGCTATTAAACGAGATAGTTTTGTATCTTCTTTTTTGGCTTTTTCTTTAATAGCTTTTTCTAATAACTTAGGTGAATCAAATACTCTTATTTCATAATTTCCTCTATTTTTTGTTAATGGCTTTAATTTTCCTAATATACAAAAGTCTTCTATCCAATCTATTATTTCTGGATTAGCATTCATTCTCATTTGCTTAGTAAGCTTTATATAATTTCCTTCTCTTTTAGCGGTATTTTCATAGTTATCTATTTCTTCTTTACTTAGATATTGCTCTGCATTCATTATCTGTTTTCTATGAAACATGGCCACTACTACTTTTCCATATTTCATTATTTCTGCTAATTGACCTTGCTCTCCATTAAAAGCTTGTGTTTTTCTTGTTAGGAGTAAATGAGCTTCATCTACTAATACGATATCATATGGTTTGGTTCTCTTTTTAGGAGAATTTTTCTTATCTACAAACTGATTAATAAAATTATTGGGGTTAAAAACTACTTTTTCTTTATTTGTTACTAAGCATAACTTCTTAGCTATCTCTTTATAAAGTTTTAATTGTTCTTTGTTATTGACAATGACCGCTATATCTAGTTTTTTCTTCTTTGAATTTTCATCATTTAAATCTTTATTGGCTCTTATTATGGCTTCATAAAAGATACTGCTTATTAAGACTGTTTTTCCTGTTCCCCAAATGCCTTCTACCCAGATTAATTGATTATTTTCACTTGAGTTTTGTGCAGAATTTGCTATTTTACTTAGTACTAGTTCTTTGGCTTCTAACTGCTCATTATTTAGTTTATGTAATGGTGATGCTTTGAAGATATGGGATGCTTTTATTTCTCCTTCTGATAGGAATAGTTCTTCATTGATATTTCTTAGTTTTCTCCATATCTTGGAAAATATTTCATCTAATATTTCGTGTAAATAATAATCATTTTGGGGATTTTCTTTACTATTATGAGCTTTTGATACGCTTTGGGAACTACTTAAATAAAGGTATAGTCTATTTTCTATATCTAGTGTTAATGATTTATTAAAATTGGGATGGGCGATTATGTATAGTTTGGAGTTTTCTTCTGTTAATTTGCTTTCCCAAGCCTTTGGATTATTTTTTTGATTATAATGTTCTTCTGTTCTACGATAGAAGTCATTTGATTCTCCTACATATACTTCATATTTATCTCCTGTTTTCCAAGCATGTATGTATACTGTAGGGTAACTTTTTATTATCCTATTTTCTTTGGTATCTTCTTTTAAAGAATTATAAAATTTATCTAGTGCTTTCTTATTATCATCTATTTCTACTACTATTGGACTACCTATAGACATCTTTTGATCCTCCTATAACTTGTTATATTTTGTACTTTTTCCTTTGGCTTTTTCAACGGGATATTTTTTAGCGGTTTCTTTCATTTTATCTAGAACTATTTGTTCTGGGTCTGCGCCTAATTTATCCGCTAGTAAAAGGGCATAGTTTATGACATCTGCTAATTCTGATTTTACTTCTTCAATATTATACTCACTATTCCACTGGAAGCATTCTAATAGTTCTCCTGATTCTATGCATATGCTTTTGGCTAAGTTTTCTGGTGAATGGAATTGGTCCCAGTCTCTTTCTGCATTGAATTTTAATATTTCTTTGGTTACTTCTTTCATTTTTATCTCCTTCTTTTTGATAGTTCTATTATAGCATAGAATTTAATTTATTTGATAGTAGGTGTTTTTGATTTTGTATCTAGACTATTAATATAGTTATTAAATTCTTTAAATGATATATTTGGTGTTACTTCATAGTACTCTGTTAATGGTCTTGGCATACCTTCAGCCATTTCTATATAATAATCATTTATTTCTTTAATAGCGGTTTCTTCACTAGCAAACTCATATATTCCTATTCTCATCCAATTAGGATGTTCTATTTGGTATACTTTATTGTTTAGATAATATAGTACAAAGCAATGCATATGTTCTTCAGCTTCTAAGTCATTAAAGTTATTCTCTTCATATATTCTAGTACAGAACATTTTATTTGGTATATTTAATTTATTTAATAACTTGCTTATTAGATTTACCTGCTCAATACATGTTCCAATTCCGTGAGATATGGTTTCTTCAATGGTCATTGTTCTATATAATCTTCGAAAGTTTTTCATATTTCCGATATGTTCTTCATTATTTATATCTAGCCAACCATACTTTATGTTTTCTTTCATATATTCTAGTATATCTTCTGGTGATTTTATATTTTCTATTTTCATTGTATACCTCCTCTAAATCTGACATTATTGTACAATATTTTTATTAATTTGACAATATTTTTGTAAAAAGAAAAACCTTGACACTCATCTGTCAACAGTTTCTGTGGATAAGTTATTTATTATTACATTTTCTTATAAACTCTTCTTCATGTTCTTTTAAATAGTTATAACTTTCTTTAATAGCGGTCTCTATACTATTATTTTTATATATGCTTGTTATTTTATTTAATAAGTTTATATTATCTATTTCTATATTATAAAAGATATCATAGCATTTAAACTTATGTTTATATATTTTTTGTATGACGTCACTATTTAGTATTGGGTCTATGACTATTTCACTTAAGTACCATAACAAACTTGGACTATCAAAATCTTCATACTTCCAATTTGGATATATTTCTTTACATTTCTCAAAGAAAAGAAAATGACATAACTCATGCATACAGGTATCTATTAAATCTTCTTTACTTTTCTTATGAATATCAAAGGCTTTTTCTTTAATATATCTAGGGCATACTGGTATTAGACCTATTTCCACGATTATTTCTTTATAATCTTTCGGCCATTTTATATTAAAGTAATTACTTATTTCTAGCATATATTTATCATTGTATTCATTCCAGATAGTGGTATATTCTTCTCTCAAGTTATTATTTTCTTTTATAAAGTTATTATATCTATCTTGAATTATGTCTTTGATATTATCTTCTTTGGTAAGTCTTTTTAATTCTGGATATAGGAATAATGTTCCTTCTTTTACTGATAATATATTATCAGTATCTTTAAGTGTCCATGATAGTATGTCAGATGTTTCTTCAAGGGTTAAATATTTAAATTTTAATTTTGGTATGTTATTCATATTTCCTCCTATTTAATTATATCATATTTTGTTTATTTTCTCACGATAATCATCATAATTACCAATATATTTAGTGATGTTTTTATTTTTTATTTCTATTATACTAGTAGCTATTTTATTTATGAAATATCTGTCATGAGATACAAATAATATAGTACCAGTAAACTCCTTTAGTGACTCTTCAAGCATTTCTCTTGTATCAATATCAATGTGATTAGTGGGTTCATCTAGGATTAAGAAGTTATAAGAATCTTGAATTAGACAGAATATTTTTAATCTTACTTTTTCTCCTTTTTGTACTGTTATATCTATATTATTTAATACTAAGTCAAAACCAAATGACTTACATACTTTACTTATATTTATATCTATCATAGTATTCCTCCCATCAAAAAAAGTTATATGAATATATTGCATCCATATAACTTCTATTTATATATAGAGATGTAGGCACGACAAAAACTCACACCCACATCTCATTTTTTTACTTTTGTCAATTGTTTTAGCACTGCAAGCCATTTGTCTTGCTAGTGTTATTTGGAGCCTAGTTGGTCTCCAAATAAGTATCAACCATACTTATTATATATAAGCACAAAATATATACTTAAAGTAGTTTATTATTGGTATATTTTTTGTTATTTTGAGTATAATAATAGTGCAATATACTTGACTTTTTATGATAGTTATAGTATTATTGTATTACCGGAGAGAAATCTCGTCAGGTCGATAGCTCAATGTCGATTTTATTAAATTAAGTGTATGTTAAGTACACCGCTTGAGTTGGGGAGAGACTACTAGATAGTCTCTTTTCTTTTTATGGGAATAATAGTTTATGATCGATAATATCAATATTGGTATTAATATCTGATAATGCTCTTCCTCTAGTAGTACCTGCTATTAAATCTGCTGCCTGCACTAAATAACTCTTACCTGAGTCTTGGTATGTTAATCTTATTTCTAATTTTCCATATAATATATTTTTATATGTTATATCATAATTAAAATTAGATATTCCATGTAGTAATTCTTCAGTTAGACCATCTTTTAAATTATAATAACCATTACTTTTAGTAGATTGCTCATCTATATTTATTATTAGCCTTACATTTTTATGTGGGTCTATTTTTTTATTTTTTATTAATTCTTCTATTGTACTTTTTATTAGTCTTCTTATTGTATAATCTATATATCTTCCTTTTGAGGCTTTATTATTTATAATATGATCATATACTTTTGTATTATTTATTACTAGGGCAATAGTATAATATTTACTTATGTAGTTCATAATCCTTCTTTTATGGCCTTTCTTGATATTAGTATTTTTTATTTCTTTACATTTTTTAGTACATTCTCCTTTTGTTTGGTCACAGTAAGAACATTTTATCTCATTTATTATTTTGCGATACTGAGTTATAAATTTATCTTTTTCTTGTTTTGATAAAAAGACTATTCCTGCATATACTGATACCTTTTCTTTTTTTGTTAATTTACCTGAATCATCTAAATTTATATATATTTCTTGATATTCTTCTTTTTTATTCATGTAAGTGCTCCCTTCAATTGTTTTAATGTTTATTATAGCACTTACTTTTACTCTTGTCATTATTTTTTAGTAATTTCGTTTATCAACAATATATGTGGATATAAGAAAAACTATAGACATAAATCTATAGCTTATATAAATACTTTTATTTCAGAGACATTTGGCTCTGAAATTTTTTTGAAAGACCTTAGGCTTTCAAAACCTCGAACAACGACAGTGTGAGAGGAATATACTACTATCTACCTTTTCCTTTAGAAGATATTAATTCTTCTCTTAGATATTTATAGTATTCAATACAATTAACATATTTATTTTCTTTTTCATTAAATATCCATATAGCAGTTAAATCTTCTAGTGGAATAGCTCCAATTTGACCATCTTTTACTTTGGTATAAGGGGCTTCTAGTACTGGTCTTTTATCGTAGTAAAATAGTTTATCTCCACCTCTAGTCCAAAATAATTCATTATTATGACCACCTTTTACTTTATCTTTACTTCTTGCATATCCACTAGTTATAATATCTTCTACTTGATCCATACCGGTTACTCTATATACAAAATTATCATTTGTCTTCATAGCAATAGGACTATCTTTGCCAAAAGCTAATTCTTGGACAAATACTCTATTTCTAGTAGTTTCTATTCTATCATTTTCCATATTTACTCCTTTTCTATAGTAGTTCTACCACTTATTCTATTATCACTATCTTTAATCCAAAGATAATATTTTTTATATGTAAAGTAATTACTCTCTACTTTGTTATTTTCTATTTTATTCCAACATAATGAATCTATACTAGGAACACTCTTAGTTGTTTTTAGACAGTATTCAGTTGAATCTCCTGTTGTTGTTATTATAAGTTTATTATTTTCTTTAGTAATACTTTCTATTTTTGCTGTCATATTTTCATTAGGTTTAGCGTAATACTGATTATTATCACTATCTGGTAAGATATTTTTTGCTACAATGAAACTAAATACTGATAAGATAAATATACCTCCGAGTACTATAAATGTACTATTATTATTTTTCATTTTTAACCTCCCTGTAATCTTTAAATAATTTTGTATATATTGGTTTTACTAACTCTCCTAATATAAACATTATAAAACATATTCCGATAGTTATCAAGATATAATTTATTTTTATACTTGGTACTATAAAGTATTTACTTATTGGGGTTACTAATACTATGACTTGAACTAATAGTATTGTTAAGACTCCTAGGGTTAGTTTTTTATTTGAAAAGATGTCTTTATTTAGTACTGACTTCTTAATATTACGACAAGAGAACGAGAATAGTAATTCATGGGTTACTAAGTAGATAAATAATAATGAACCTGCGGTATTTACATCTACTTCTTTTGCAAAATAGATAAATATTATTAACATTACTATTGATTTTATGATTGCTCCGATTACTATTTTAGCTGTTAATAATGGAGTAAAGAAACTTTCATTGTATTTATTAGCAAGAGTATTTTCCATTTGGTCTTCTGTTTTCTTTTCAAAGGCTAACATAATAGCGGGGATACTATCGGTTACTAGGTTTATCCATAGTAGTTGTAATGTTGTAAACATTTCCATATTTAGTACCATGGATATGAATACTAGAAGTACTTCTACTATATTACCGGCTAGTAAGTAAAGAATTATTTTCTTGATATTAGAAGTTATTCTTCTTCCTTCTTCTACTCCATCTACGATGGTTGAGAAACTATCATCTACAAGGATACAGTCTGCGACTTTTTTTACTACTTCAGTTCCGGTTATACCCATACCTATTCCGATATCGGCTTTTTGAATAGCGGGAGCATCATTTACACCATCACCAGTCATGGCTACGACATAACCATTACTTTGTAAGGCATCAACGATCCTTAATTTGGTACTTGGTGATATTCTAGCATAAACATTATATTTTTTTACGGCTTCTTTTAATTCATCATCAGTCATTTTGTCTACTATTTTACCAGTAGTAGCTCCTTCATCAGTATCGATAATACCAACACTTTTTGCTATAGCTCGAGCAGTATTTATACTATCTCCAGTTATCATAACTATTTTTATTCCGGAGTTTTTACATGTATTAATAGCATTTGGTACGGAGTTTCTTGGAGGGTCCATCATACCTATTAATCCGATAAATATCATATCTTTCTCTGGATTACTTGTATTTTCATTTTTATAGGCCAAGGCTAAGATACGAAGAGACTTTTCTGATTCCTCCTCTTCTATTTTAAATATTTTTTCTTTATATTCTGTAGTTATATTATATAGTTTGTTATCTTCTAGATAATAAGTACAATTATGTAATACGGAGTCTAGACTTCCTTTAGTAAAGGAATATTCTTTATTATCTATTATATTTATAGTACTCATCATTTTTCTATCAGAATCAAATGGATACTCTTTTATTCTTGGGATATTTATTAATATATTTTTTTCTTCAAGGTATTTATAGATGGCTACTTCGGTTTCGTCTCCTAGATATTTGTCATTATTTTTAGTTACATTTTGACAACTTGATAAACAATAGTTATATAGATTCATGTTATCTATACTATCTTTTTCGGTATATAATTTATTGTTTACATAGATACTTTTTACTTGCATTTTGTTCTCAGTAATAGTTCCTGTTTTATCGGAACAGATTATGTCAGTGGAACCTAATGTTTCAACAGA
The DNA here is from genome assembly GCA_934162325.1 of uncultured Bacilli bacterium. GTDB lineage: Bacteria > Bacillota_I > Bacilli_A > RF39 > UBA660 > CAG-302. The sequence goes on along the minus strand of CAKPIH010000002.1, from coordinate 45,617 downwards.
GGCCATCTTTCTTATGATGACATTTCTTTTAGCCATTTCGGACATACCAAGAGATAATATTATGGTTATAACTGATGACATTCCTTCAGGAATAGCGGCTACTGCTAGGGAGATGGATAACATTAGGATATCAAAGAAATCATTCTTTTTAAGTAGACCTACAACCATCATAACTATTATTATACCGATTATGATATAGGTTAATACTTTACTTATTTGGTTTACTTTCTTTTGAAGAGGAGTTAGTTCATTTTTATTATTCATAAGGCTAGCTCCTATTTTACCTAGTTCAGTATTCATAGCGGTATTACATACTACTACAAAAGCATGACCATTTGTTACATTACATCCGGCATAGACCATATTCTTTCTTTCGTATAATTCTTTTTCTTCAGTTATATCACTATTATCTTTTTTGATACTTTTTGATTCTCCGGTTAGGGTTGATTCATTTACTTCTAAGGCTTCTGATGATATTATTCTAGCATCAGCGGATACATAATCTCCTGCTTCTAGTTCTATTATATCTCCTGGTACAATCTTTCTAACATCAATAGTTTCTTTCTTACCATCTCTTATGACATTATTATTTGTTATAAACATTTTATTTAGTTCTTCAATGGCTTTATCAGCTTTCTTCTCTTCAATAAAACTTAAGGTAGCATTTATTATGACAATTATTAAGATTATTACTGAGTCAGCATATGATTCTTTCTGGATATAAGATATTACTGCAGAAAATACTGAAGCAAAGATAAGTAATATTATCATTAGATCATTAAACTGACTTAAGAATATTACAAAATTTGATTTTTTCTTTCGTTCTGCTAGTTTATTTTCACCATACTCCTCTAATCTTTTGCTTGCTTCCTCTTCAGTTAATCCATTTATACTGGTATTTAATTCTTTATATAGTTCTTCTACTTTTTTATTATAATAATTATTTTCTTTCATCTTTTTACTCCTTTATATTAGATATGATAGAATAAACATTACTATCATGATTATTAATATTATTACTAAGAGTACTTTGGTTATGTTTATTAAGATATTTTGATATGGTTTTAGTACTCTTATACCACAGTTACGACAATATTTATCACTATCTCTTACGACTTTTTTACAATTTAGACATTCTTTCATTATTGTAACCTCTCTTTTAAAATATTTGTTATTTCTAATGAACTAGTACTAGAGGAATCTCTATGTAAGTAATAGTCATGAATGGCTTCGGCAATTACTTCGTCATAATTTACACTTTCTTTTACTTTTTGACTAGCATATCCTGATATGTTTTTGGTAAAGTCTTCAAGTGAAATATTGGTATTATACTTCTTATTATAATTAGTTATAGTTTCTTCGACTAGTTCTTTAGAGTAAACTCCTTCTTTTAAGATATTCAGAATATTTTGATAATTATTTATATTATTTTTGGTTACTAGTGTTATGTTATCAACATTATTTTGTTTTAATAACGTTACAAAGGTTATGTAATGTCCTAGTTCATGAGCTATTAGTGATTCATAACTAGCATCATTTGGATACCAGTTTTCTTTTAATCCTTTACTTAGAATATCTTTATTTAAGAAATAATAACTATTTAATAAGATTTCGGTTTTATTTACTTTGTTATATTCATTTATATCTAAGTTATTATTTATAAAAGTATTCGTGGGATTGAAATAGGCTATATAATCTTCATTACTTGGAGCATTGGTTATTGTTATGTTAGTTAGATAGCCTTTTATATTAGGAAATAACTGATAGGTTGTACTTATTACTTCTTTTATTTTGTTTGATACATCTTCATCAACATCACATAAACTTACACTGGGAATATTATAGTTTTCACTTATTTCTTTTTCGATTAGAGATACATTTATATTTCTTTTACATTTCCAAGATTGTTTTGTGATATCTTGTATTATTAAATTTATGGCTTCTTCTTTGGTATCAACAGCAATATTAGTATATTTATTATTAGTATTCATAATTGATACTTTATAACCATGTTTTAAACTTGATATTTCTTTTTGTAATTCTATATATGGTCTAAACATATCTTTACCACTTATTAAAGTCATGGCAATAAAACTTATTATGATAATAGAAGTTAAGGTAAATAATGGACCAATATTATTTTCTTTATATCTTAATTTATTATCTTTTAGGGATAAATAACCATGCGGAGTTAGTTCTCCGCAGGTAGGACAAAAGTTATCATCCACTTCTAGTTCTTCATTACACTTTATACATTTCATAGATACCTCCTTTGCTACTTTATTTAATTATATCATATTTTGTCGTATTTGTTTGTAAAAAAATCATATTTTTATTTTTAATGGGAAAATTATATTAGGTGTTAGATATGAATTTTCAAAAACTAATAGAATTAAGAGAAGACTTTAATCTTAAACAAAAGGATATTGCTAAGCTATTAAACATTACTCAGCAAACTTATTCACTATGGGAAAATGGCAGCAAAATTATTCCTTTAAAGCATTTGAATTCTTTGTGTAATTATTATAATGTTAGTATGGATTATGTATTAGGGCTTTCTAATAAGAATAATTTTAATAATGGTAAATATAATATTGATAAAAAGATTATTGGTATGAGATTAAAAAAATTTAGAAAAGAAAAAAATATTACCCAAGAAGAACTAGCTAGTACTCTTAATACTACTCATTCAACGATTAGTGCTTATGAAAGTGGTAAGACTACTATTCTTACAGCTTTTGCCTATGAGATATGTAAAAAATATAACATTTCTATGGATTATTTATGTGGTAGAATACTTATTTGATATTTTTTATATTATATATACTTTTATTTCAGAGATATTTGGCTCTGAAATTTTTTTTGAAAGACCTTAGGCTTTCAAAACCTCGAACAACATAGTGTGAGAGGCATATAATTTTTTATTATATTTTTATTATTTTGGTTCATAATATTTTTGAGGAGGATATTTATGAAAGAAAATTATGAATTGATGGAACATATTTATAAAGATGCTGAAATGGCTGTTTATACTTTGACTACTCTTACTAATGATTTAAAAGATAAAGATAATAAAATAAAGAAGACTCTTGAAGATATTCTTAAGGAATATGAGTCTTGGAAAAAGAAGAGTATGAAGTATTTAAAGAAAGGAAAAGCAGAAATTACTGATAGTGGAGTTATGGCCAAAATGATGGCTAAGATGGGTATTAAGAAAGAAGTTATTAATGATAATAGTGATTCTTCGATTGCTAAGATGATTATTAAGGGTGTATCAACAGGGTCTGTGGATATGGAAAAGAAAATTAAGGCTTATGATAAAAATGTTGATAAGAGTGATTTGAAGATAGCAAAAGAATTTTTGAAATTTCAAGAAAAGACTATAGATGAACTTAAAGAATATCTATAGTTTTTTTTAATATTTTTATATACAATTATTTATTTATGTGGTAAAATTATAATAGGTGAAGAAGAATATGTTGGGGAGAATTATTGCTATTAATGATAATATTGTTTCAGTACAATTATCTGTTAATATTTATGATTATGATAGTTTAATTAGTAAGAATGTTATATTTAAAGATACTACTGCAATTAGTATTGGGGAAGTTATTGCTATTGGTAATGGTATTATGCAGGTATCTTTAGTAGGAGAAATTAGGAATAATAAGTTTTTATTTGGAGATATTTCTAAGCCTTCTTTTAAGGCTACTTGTAATTTGATTGATAATAGTGTTCTTGATATTATTTTAAATAATGATGGGCCTAATAGTATTAAACTTGGTAAGTCTTTTATTTATCCTGATTATGATATTAAACTTGATGTTGGTAATTTCTTTTCTAATCATTTTGCTATACTAGGTAATTCTGGTAGTGGTAAATCTTACTCTGTTGCTAAGATTCTTCAGAGTGTCTTCTACCAATGTAAGAGCTTACCTTTCTATTCTAATATATTCTTATTTGATGCTTATGGAGAGTATCAAAGGGCTTTTTCTAGGATACATGAAGTTAATGATAATATTAATTATAAGGTATATACTACTGATTTAAATAGTACTGAATTTGATATTTTACAATATCCTTTTTGGTTACTTGGTATTGATGATTTGGCTTTACTTATGGGTGTTACTTCTAAAGAACAATTACCAGTTATTGAGAAGGCTTTAAAATTAGTTAGTTATTTTGCTAGAAAAGAAGAAGAAGTTATTAATCAGAAGAATGATATTATTGCTAGATGTTTATTAGATATTTTATTTTCTGGTAAGAGTGCTAGTATGATTAGAAATAAGATTGTTTCTATTCTTACCAAATTTAATACTAGTAATCTTAACTTAGAGGTTAAACTTGTTAAGGGTGGATGGACTAGAACTATTAGACAGTGTTTATTCGTAGAGAATACTGGTGAGTTTTCGGATGTTGAGGTTGTTATTGAATACTTAGAGAGTTTATGCTTGGATAATTTTGAACTTTCTCTTCCTAATGGAGAATATATGTATACTATGAAGGATTTTAGTACGGCTTTAGAGTTTGCTCTTATATCTGAGGGTACGCTAAATAGTGATAAGGCTTTTGAACTTACTAATATTCTTAAAGTTAGATTTAATAATTTGATGAATAGTAATTATGCTAGATACTTTGAATTTGATAGTTATATTAATAGAGAGAGTTTTATTAATTTACTTCTTACTACTAATGACGGTAAGAAAGCACAGATTGTTAATTTTAATATTAATTATGTTGATGATAGATTTGCTAAGAATTTGGTTAAAATATTTTCTAAACTTTTATTTGATTATATTGTATCTCTTAATCAGAGGGCTTCAATGCCATTTCATATTGTTCTTGAAGAGGCTCATAGATATGTTCAGAATGATGAAGATGTTAGTATTTTTGGTTATAATATTTTTGAAAGAATTACTAAAGAAGGTAGAAAATATGGATTACTTCTTGGTATTGTTTCTCAAAGACCTTCTGAGCTTTCGGAAACTACAATATCACAGTGTAGTAACTTCTTAGTATTTAAGATGTTTCATCCTAGGGATTTACAATTTATTAAAGATATTATTTCTAGTGCAGATATTACTTTGACTAATAAGATTAAGACTCTACATCCTGGTACTTGTATTATGTTTGGGACGGCCTTTAAGATGCCCACGATTGCTATTCTTGATAAACCTAATCCTGAACCTCTTAGTCAGAGTTGTGATATTAATAAGACTTGGTATATTCATAATTAGTTATAATAAAAAGATAATTCTTGATATTTAGAATTATCTTTATTTTTTATGCCACTTCAGCCTGTAGTCTTACGTGGTAAATTAGAGCCTGTAGTCTCTAATTTAGTTATTTGGTTTTAATGTTTTAGTTTTATTGTTACTTAGTAAGGTATCTTTAAATATATTGATATCTTCTAGCAAAGTGACTAAAGATTCTTTATTTAATTTTATATCTATTATTTTTAGTGAATCTTCTAGTGAATGTCTATTATTTAATAATGATTCATTTAATTCTTCTATTTGTTTTAAGAAGTTGGAATCTTTTTTATATTCTATATAATTATATAGTGAGAAAATAGCTACTGAGTAGTATAATATTATAAACATAATATTTTGATTATTTATTCTTTCTTTATCAAATACTTCTAATGATGTTTGATAGTTATCATCATGATATAATAATTTATAATTTTCTTCAGATACTTTTCCAAGTAAATAGTAAAGTAAAGTTATTCTTACGATATGGAAGCCTTGATTTATAACGCTATAAAAATTATTATACTCTGATATTTTAAATGTATTTACAGCTTCTTGATAGCCAATACCTTCTAAATAATCAGCATAAATTAGTTCTTCAGTAAAGGCAAGTAGTTCAGTCAAAATATCATTTACTTCTCCTCTTTTTATAGATGGTTGATTTCGGTAATGAGATATTTCATGAACCCATATTATTGAATCAGTTACTAAATCATTATTATAAACATTTATTACTTTATGATAAGTAGTTTCTACTACTACTCTCTCTTGTGTTCTAATATTGATATAAGCTTCTTCATGAATAAAATAATTATTATTACCAGTGTATATTTCTTTAAAAGTTGCTTTTTTAGGATTATTAGTACTTATTATGTTAAGTACTCCGCTACTTGTTATTTCTTCCATTCTAAAGTCTATTCCTATATCTTTATAAAAAGCATCAATTAATTTTGACTTTGCCATATAATCAGCACGAGTACCATCTCTTAAATCTAATCTTTCTACATCTAAACTATCCATATTGTAGTATAGAAAGAATATTAATTTATAAATATTTGACATATTATCAAATAATAATTTATTTTCATTATAGGTAGCATCAAAAAAACTTTTTAAAAAGGTATTTGTAGATGCTTCAATATCAACTTTTTCTTTCATAGTTTATCCTACTTTCTTTTTTTTACTTTTATTTTTGATAGTTCTTCAGCAATATCACTATATAGTTCTTTTTGACTTTGATAGTAGGCTTCAATTATATCTTTATTACTTGAATATATTCTTGTAGTTATGTCTATATATTCTCTATCTTCACTTGGTGATGTTACCGAGTCAGTTAATGTTGCAAGTACTTTTTTATTTTGTTTTCGTTTTGGTAGTATGCGAATATCTCCTGCTGCTGATGTATCTATTAAGATGTTTTCTTTTATACTACTTGGTTTATATATTCTAGATTGAGTTGGATCTAAATAATATGTATCTCCTTGATAGACTGCTGTTGTTATTTTATGATTACCTATTATAGTTAGTTTTTTATCTTTTTTAGGTATAGTATACTCATAATATTTATTTAGTTCTTCTTCATATTGATATACTAAATCTAAAAAAGGAATGTTTGTTCTTTGGTGTTCATTATGAATTTCTTCTAGCAGACTTAGCATATTTTCTACATTATCTTGCGTTACATCAAAACTACTTTGATATACAGTTAAAGTATTTCCTTCTATTCCATAAGCATTATATATTTCTTTTAACATAGTAGCTATATGACGACATACTGCTTCTCCATTCATTATATTTGATGAGTATATATCTTTAATATCTCTGACTGTTGTTTCTCCAAAATGAAATTCTTTATTTTTAGATAAATAGCCATCATATAACATCTTATTATAAAATGTATATATCTCTATAGGGTTTTGAAATTCAAATATTCTATTTAATTTTACATATTCAGAAAGAAATTCTTGATAAAGAGTTTTTATTTTTTGAACTTCTTTAGTATGTGATTCTGAATTTCTTGAAAATATTGCATAACTAACATTTATAATATTTGCTCCTAGTAACAAAAGACTTGCTAATAAACTATCACTTATGTGAGGTAAAAGAGATGTTCCTATTCCACATGACATGATTGCTATAGTATTAGCTTTAGATATTATTTCATTAGTATTATAACTTATGTTTCCATATATTTTATCTTTTAAATTTTCTTTCATATCATCTTTTTTCCTTTCTCTTTACTTTTATATTTGACAATAGATTTGATATATAATTATATAGTTCTTGATGTTCCCTATAAAATCTTTCTAATATATCTTTATTTTGCTTATAAATATTAATAGTACTTTTGACATATTTTAAATCTTCACTAAATGATGTTGATGGATTTGCTTTCATTGCTTTAGTAGAATTTGCTCTTGGTATTATTCTAGTATCTCTTTGTCCATCTTCAGATATTAAAATTTTTTGATTATTCATACTTGGCTTATACATTCTTGTTTGAGTTGGATCTAAATAATAATCTTTACCTTGATAAGTGGCTTTAGTTATACGATGATTTGTTAATTTACCTATGTCTTCTGGTGATATATAATAGCTAAAAGCTTCCTGTATTTTATCTTCAAGTAAGTAGGTTAAATCTTCTACTGGGATACCTTTTATATCGCTTACTTTTTGTAATTCTTTTTGATAATATGATAACATACTTTTATCTGTTGTAGTATCTTTTTGAAATACACTAATATCATAACTTGTTATGCCATAATCTAAATAAATATCTTTTAACATTTGTGATATATGACGACATACTGCTTCTCCATTTATTATATTTGTTCCTTGTATAGTCGTTATGTCTTTAACTTTATCTTTTCCAAAGTGAAATTCTTTATCTTTAGATAAATATCCAGCATATAACATTTTATTATATAATGTATATATTTCTACAGGATTTTGAAAGTCAAATATTTTATTTAGTTTATTATAGTCTTTTATTAAATTATTATATAATTTTCTTATTTCTATTATATCTTTTGTATGTAATGATAATCTTTCTTCTTCACTATATATATAATATATCATATTTAATATACTTAACATCATTAACGATGCGGCATTATTTAAATTTGCTCCTAGTGAGAAGAAGCCTGTACCAAAAGTTGTTAATATTAGTCCTAGATTTATATTACTTATTAATTCACTAGTATTATAATTTATATTACTATATATTTTCTTTATTATTTTATCCATAACAATTCCCCTTCATATGTGCTGGGTATTATACCATATATTATAAAAAAAAGCAAATTTTTGTTTGCTTATGATAAAACTTAATTTAAAGACTTTGGCTTTAAATTACTATAGAAAGACCTTAGGCTTTCTATAGTAGTGAACAACGAAGTGTGAACTCTAAAAAAAATAGTCTAGTATAATTTACTAAACTATTTACTTTTTAATATTTCTTTTAAGAATTCCCCAGTATAAGAATTTGGATTATCGGCGACTTGTTCTGGAGTACCTACCGCTACTACTGTACCACCACCAGAACCTCCTTCAGGTCCTAAATCAATTATATAGTCTGCTACTTTGATAACATCTAGATTATGTTCTATTATTATTACAGTATCGCCATTATCAACAATTCTCTCTAGGATAGCAAGTAGTTTTTTGATGTCAGCTTGATGTAAACCAGTAGTAGGTTCATCTAGAATAAAGACAGTCTTACCAGTAGGTTTCTTTTGAAGTTCTTTGGCTAATTTGACACGAGCAGCTTCTCCTCCAGATAGTGTTGGAGCACTTTGACCTAATTTTACATAACTTAAGCCTACATCATCTAGTACTTTTAATTTATTTAATACTTTAGGATGATTTTCAAAGAAAGGTATGGCTTCTTCAACACGCATATTTAATACATCATATATATTTTTTTCTTTATATTTTATTTCTAATGTTTCACTATTATATCTTGTTCCATTACATACTTCACATGGTACATAAACATCTGGTAAGAAGTGCATTTCTATTTTTTTAACGCCATCTCCCCAGCAAGCTTCACATCTTCCACCTTTTACATTGAAACTAAATCTTCCTTTATCATAACCTCTTATTTTAGCTTCTTTGGTTTCAGCAAAGATATCCCTTATATCATCAAATACGCCAGTATAAGTAGCAGGATTACTACGAGGTGTTCTTCCTATTGGTGCTTGAGATATTTGAACTACTTTATCAACATTCTCTAAGCCTTTTATTTCTTTATATTTACCCGGTTTATCTTTAGAACCATATATTTTTTGAGCTAAGGCCTTATATAGTATTTCATTTATTAAACTTGACTTTCCTGAACCTGATACTCCTGTTACGAGAGTCATTGTGCCTAGTGGTATTTTTACATTGATATTCTTTAAGTTATTTTCTTTGGCACCTTTTATCTCTAGATATTTTTTATTACCTTTTCTTCTTACTGAAGGTACTTCTATTCTCTCTATACCTTTTAGGTATCTTCCAGTAATACTATTTTCATTATTCATTACTTCTTCAGGAGTACCTGCCGCTACTACATTTCCACCTTCTAGTCCAGCACCTGGTCCTATATCGATTAGGTAATCTGCTGCTAGCATTGTATCAGTATCATGTTCTACTACAATAAGAGAATTACCTAAGTCACGCATTTCTAATAGAGAATTTATTAGTCTTTGGTTATCTCTTTGATGTAAACCTATACTTGGTTCATCTAAGACATATAAGACTCCTGTTAATCTTGAACCTATTTGAGTAGCTAATCTTATTCTTTGACTTTCACCACCGGATAAGGTACCGGCTTCTCTTGATAGTGTTAGATATGATAGGCCAACATTTATTAGAAAGTTTAATCTTGAATCTATTTCTTTTACTACTATTTCAGATATTTCTTTTTGTTCTTTAGTTAATTTTAGATTACTAATAAATGTTCTTAAGTCTCCTATTGACATGGATGTTACTTCATAGATATTTTTGTTATTTATTAGGACATTTAATACTGATGGCTTTAGTCTTGAACCATGACAAGTAGGGCACTCTAGTTCTGTCATATAGCCTTCAATCCAATCTCTTATCCAAGTACTTTTAGTTTCGACATATCTTCTTTCAAGATTAGTTATTATTCCTTCATAGTAACTTGTTGTCTTTCTAGTATTTCCATTTTTGGCTTTATAATTAAAAGTTAGAGGTTCGGTTGAACCATATAATATTAGATTTAGTTCTTCTTTAGTTAGCTCTTTAACAGGTTTACTCAAATCAATGTGATAGTGGTCTGCTAGTGTTGTTAGTTCAGTATACATAATACTTGATTCTTCATCTAGGTTTATTGGTTTGATAGCGCCATCTAGAATAGAGATATCTTTATTTGGTATTACTAAGTCAACATCTATTTTATATTTTACTCCTAATCCTTTACAATCAGGACATGAACCATATGGGGCATTGAAAGAGAAGATTCTTGGTTCTAGTTCTTCAAGAGAATAATCACAATATGGACAAGCATAGTCTTCACTCATGGTTATTTCTTCTTTACCTACAACATCTATTACTACTTTACCATGGCTTAATTTACTAGCAGTCTCTAGTGATGAATATAGTCTACTTCTTATTCCATCTTTGATTACTAGTCTATCAATTATTACTGATACGTTATGTTTTTTATTTTTTTCTAATTCTAAATCGATTGTTAAGTCTTTTATTTCACCGTCTACTTTTATTCTTATATATCCTTCTTTTCTTAGTTTTTCAAATAAATCTTTTTGAGTTCCTTTTTCACCTTTAACTACTGGTGACATAACCATTATCTTAGTATTTTCTTCTAGTTCTAAGATTTTATTAGTCATCTCTTCGATTGACTGAGATGAAATAGGAATATGATGGTTAGGACAATGTGGGACTCCTACTCTAGCAAATAATAGCCTTAGGTAATCATATATTTCGGTTACGGTTCCAACAGTACTTCTTGGGTTTTTGTTAGTGGTTTTTTGGTCAATAGAAATACTTGGGGATAGACCTTCGATGACATCAACATCAGGTTTACCAGATGAACCTAAGAATTGTCTAGCATAAGCAGATAAACTTTCAACATATCTTCTTTGGCCTTCGGCATAAATTGTATCAAAAGCAAGGGATGATTTTCCTGAGCCTGACACACCAGTCATTACTACTAATTTATTTTTGGGTATTTCTATATTTATATTTTTTAAATTATTTTCTCTAGCACCTTTTATTATTATTTTATCCATATTATCACTGCTTCCTTTTCCTTTGGTATTATACCACATTTTTTTAATTTTTTAAACAAGAAAAAAATGCTAATTGATAGCACTTTATATTTATTAAAAATTTAATTCGCCAGGGGATACGGTTCTAGCACCTGAGTCGGCCCATGGGTTATTTATTTTTCTTTCTAGTACCTTATGTTCTGCTTGCTCTTCAGGAATAAAGTTTTCTAGGTCTGGGCTTGTGTAGTTTGCTTCTTTTGGTTCTTCTTTTACCTTGCTAGAATCTTCTTTAACTGAATTATCAAGTTCTTTATCAAAAGTAACCGCAAGTTCATTTATAGGTTCTTCTGGTATATCCATGGTTAGAACTTCATCACGAGGATGAGTTAGTTTATCTTGGTTTACTAAGTTAGTATATTTTGAATCATAAATACTTGCTTCACCTGGAGTACTTGATAAAATTTCTTCTTTAGGAGGATTTTCTACAACTTTAGTATCTTCAGGTAATGATATACTCTCTTCTTGTGGAGGCAACGCTTCTTTTTTTGATTCTTCAGATAGTAATTTATTTACTGCATCTAAAAATTCTTTTTTACTTTGAGTAACCGCTAGTAAGTCTATTATTCTTAATTTTTCTTCTGGGGTAAAATTATTATTCATACTTGTGCCTCCTTTACACTTATAGTATATATTAGAAAAGAAAAAAAGTAAATATTATAGTTAGTAATTATTTTTATTTGACACTATACTTGATACTTTTTTTCTTATCTTATTAATTATATTATATACAGTTCTTTGACTATTATCTATTATTTCAGATATTTCTTTTGGTTTATAGTTTTGTTCTTTTAATTTAAAAACTAATTCTTCTTGCCAAGTTAATTTACTTATGATTGTTTTCTTTAATTTATTATAATTATATTCTTCAAACACTTGTAGTTCTGGGTCATACTTTTTATCATATGAGGATATATTTAGATAGTCAGTACTATTAAGTGATGTTGCTTCACTTAAGACTCTACTCTTTTTGGTATTATTTTTTCTAAAAACATTTTTTAAAGCGTTATCTAGGCATCTATTTAAATAGATATTATAGGGAGTAGTATCGCGATAATTATCTATTGTTTCATATAATGCGATAGTTCCTTCACTTATATAGTCCTCTAGCTCATTATTAGTGTTATTTCTTTGCGAATATTTTCGAGCTTTATAATAAATTAGATTTTTATATTTTTGATAAATTAGGTCTTTTACTTGATCATCATCTTTAGCTAAATATAATAGTTCATAATCATTATCCATATTATACTCCTCTTGATCTATTTATTTCTGCTAGAAAGATGCCACAGGCTACGGAAGCATTTAAACTATTTACTGTTCCACTCATAGGTATTTTGGCTAAGTAGTCGCAATTTTCACTTACTAATCTACTTATTCCCTTACCTTCATTTCCTATTATTAGAGCAGTTTTCATTTTATAATCAATATCGGTATAGACTGTTCCTTCCATATCAGTACCTACAACCCAATAACCATAGTCTTTTAATTTTTTGATGGTATTATTTAGATTTGTTACTTTGATTATTTTTACTTTTTCAATGGTACCTACTGATGCTTTTACAACAGTTCCGGTTATATCTACTGAACGATCATTAGGTATTATTATGGCATCTACACCAAAGGCTTCGCATGATCTTATGATGGCTCCAAAGTTATGGGGATCTTCAATATGATCTAATATGACCACTAGTGGATACTCTTTATCGATATTTGGTATGATATCTTCTAGTGAATAGGTTTTAACATCTTCTACTTCTAATATTATACCTTGATGTAAACCTTTACACATTTTATCTAAATCACGCATATCTAGAAGAATAGGATTTATATTTTTCTTTTTGATTAGAGTGATTATTTCATTATCTTTAAATTTATTACTTAGATATACTTTTTTTATTTTATCTTTTGTTTGTAATTTTTCTCTTGCTACATTCTTTCCATATATTTGCATTATTTCACCTCTATTTGTTCTAATATTTCTTGTAATCTATCTTTATTATTTAAGTATAGGTCTCCTAGTAAGGCTTCAAAACCAGTAGATAATTTATAGGTTATGATATCGGTATTTTTAGGATGATTTTCTTTTTTATTATTTCTTCCTCTTTTTACGATATCTAATTCTTCTTCAGTTAAGAAGTTATCTTTGGTTAATTTATCTAATATTTTTACTTGTCCTTTAGCGGATACATAAGGAACTGCTGATGCGTTTAATTTATTGGCATTATTGATACCTTGTTTTAATAATTTTTCTCTTATATATAAGGATAATACAGCATCTCCTAGCAAGGCTAATACTTGAATATTTATTGTTTTAGTATTCATTTTATACACTTCTTTCTTTGAAGAAAATATTATTTTTCTTCATATTTAAATGACACATATAGTTTATCATATATAGTTATCTTTGTCTATAATTTGATAAAAGAAAAGTAGCATTTTTATCTGCTACTGATTATTTTGCATTATTTGTCCAAACATTGATGGTCCAGTTGTTGTTTGTCCTCCTACTGGGATAGGATTATTTACTTGATTAGACTCATTTACTGGATTACCAAAGAAGGGATTACTATTTAAATTAGTATTAACTCCCGGATTCATGTTTGGAGTACTATTTATATCTATTTTGAAATTGTCTGTTGTATCCATTAGATTGGTTGGTTCTGGCATAGGTTGTTGATACAAATTACCACTGAAGTTTACTGGTTCATTACTTTGATTATTTACTACTTGATTATCTAATTTAGGAATTTGTTCTCCCACTAGTTGATAATTAGTTGGTTCTAGAACTGGTGTTGGTACTTCAAAGTTATTTGTTTGTAAATTTGGCATAGCCTCAGTTTGATTCATGTTAGGAATATTTAAATTATTTGGTACTTGTCCTTTTTGACTTGATACTTCTACTGGTTCTGGTGTTGACATTTGAGGTGTTACTTCTACAGCAGGACTACTTGGAGCATTAAATGCTGGTACTTCAAAACTTGGAGTACTTACAGGAATACTTTCTGTATTTACTGGTTCCTCTTTTGGCATATCGAATGCTCCTGAATTAAATGTAGGAACTTCAAAACTAGGCATGCTATTTACTACACTTTCTTTAGGTGTATTAAATACCGACTCCTGAACAGGTAACTCTACTTTTTCTTCTTTATTATATTTGTTATTAAGATTTTTTAATGTCTCACGAGTAGGTTCTTGTAATAACTCATTTGTTATATCCTCTAACTCTTCTTTTGTAAAATATTTCATATTAGGCCCCTCCTTATTATAAATAAATTATAATATAAAAAAGATAAAAAGTAAATAGAAATATCACTTTTTATCTATAATAATTTTTGAATTAGTCTACTAATTTTTTGTTATGTTTTATTTCTTCCCAACCTAAATTTCTTTTAAATATTGATATCATAAGGCATGGGATATAGCTTAATAAAAATAATGGGTTATATAATGTTAATTTTGCTTTTGATACATTTAAATTTAATTTATTTTTTTCACTTTTAATTATTATATAAGTTATACCCGCTAATTCTAAGTAGATTAGTAATAAGACTACTACTAAGGTTTTTATAAATGCTGTAATATCATTTATTGTTAATGAACTTACTATTAATAAAAGAACTCCTATTAAGAGATATATTAGTGGTTGTACTCCTATTACGGTACTTATTTTTGAACCATAGTTTTTTTCTTTATAGTCTAGGCTTCTTCTAATTTCTTTGATATATATTTTACGTGCTTCAAAATATCCTTTTACCCATCTTGTTCTTTGTTTCATGGATATTTTAAAACTATCTGGTTGTTCATCATAAAAGATAGCTTTCTCATTATAGGTTGTAGTTAAGTTATTCAAAGTACTATATAGAGTTAATTCATAATCTTCAGTTAAGGTATTAAAAGGGAAACCTTGCCAATCTTCTACTAAAGAACCTTTGATATAATATCCTGTTCCTGATATAGTTAAATTATTGGTATATTTACTTTTTAGTTTATTACCAATTGTATTTATCATAGAAAAAGTTAAGGCAGAAGAAGCTGCTACTAAGGTAGAACTATTTTTAGTATTACGATAACTTATGCCAATATCATAACCTTCTTCAATACTATTTATCATTTCTTTGATATAGTTTTTATCTAAGATATTATCGGCATCAAAGATAAAATAGGCATCATATTTTTTATTTTTTGATAATATTTCTTTAATAGCATCATCTAAGGCATAGCCTTTTCTTTTCTTAGTTAAATCTTTTCGATAGATGATATTCATATTATGCTTTTTGACTATTTCTACTGTGGGATCTTCTTTTGATTCTACAATTATATAGACATTTTTGGAATTTATTTTTTTAGTTTGCTTTTCAATACTAATTAGAAGTTGTTCTATTACTTGAGACTCGTTACGTGCAGGTATTAAAATACAATATTTATTAGTTACTGTATCTGACTTCTTGGGACTATTGTTATTTCTTGTCATTACAAAGAAACTATATACTAATAAAAATAATGAATAAATTATTAATAAAAAACTTATTATTGTTGTCATCTTATCACCATATTCGTATAACTTTTCTTCATTCTTTCATCATTATATACTTTATCTAAAAACTCACCATATCCTGTCAGTGGTTTATAGCCTTCATGTCTTAGTCCCATTCTTATGCATGCACTAAACGATATAAACATATCTATTGTTATTACTACTAATAGAATGTAATAGATTAGATTTCCTAAATTATATGGTATCTTTTCTATTTTGTTTGATACAAAGGGATATATTTTAACCATTAGTATATAACATAATAAACCCCAAAATAGCATATATGGTAAAGTTGTTCTTCCATTTATATTTAGTAGATATGTTGAATAATCCCATGATGTTGTTCCGGTAAAGGTCTCCTGCAAGAAGCTTATTAGATATTCGAAGGCTCCTCCTATTAAAGAACCTATTAAGAAATAATCTAATTTTTGCCTCGGCTTTCTAGCAAGAATATATACCATGATACATGCTCCCCAGCCATATATTGGAGATAATTCTAAATATAATAGTCCTCTTTTAGTGGAATAATCTAGTATTCCATAATTGATATAATTCTTAGCCATAAATAGTATATCTTCATAAAGACAACCTAAGAAACTAAAAATGACAAAGATTAAAAACATTTTCTTAAAAGATAAACCTTCAGCGAAAGGTGTTCTATCTTTTAAAAGATATTCTTTTATTTTCTTCATACTGCTAACTCCTTTTATATTAAATTATTTCTTTCATATATATTGATATCATATTTGGTATATATATCAACTTTTCCTTTTTTAGTAAACTTTATGAAACATAAATCTTCAATTACGATATCTTTATCTTTTTCTAGATTGAATGTTATTTTTTTACATTCTTTTAATTTTGGATTATTATGAGTCATTTTTGTTATATTTAAGTTATTAGCTATATATATAGTAATATTATTATCTATATAATAATCTAATCTGATATAATCTTCGATTACTAGAGAGCCTTTTCCTTTTAACTGATAACTTCTTGGTTTTATCTCTTTTTTAGGAGTTATTTTTTTTATTTCTTTTAAAGATAGACTATTTAGAATACTACCTTCATTTAATAAGCCAGGTGTATCTATTATTTTTAAATTATCTAAGTTTATTTCTATTTTATTTAGGGTTGTTGAAGGATATAGACTAGTTGTTACTTCTAACTGTTTGTCGGTATAGTTTTTTATTAGTTTATTTATTAGAGTTGATTTACCTGAATTAGTCATTCCTACAAAGTATATTTCTTTATTACTTTTATTATATTTTTTTATTTTGTTTAATAGGCTATCTAGATTGTAATTTTTTATTGAACTTATTATTTCAATATCTAGATAGTTATTAGTTATATTGGATATATAATTTATTAGTTTATAGTCTTGAACTGATTTTGGTAATAAATCTTTTTTGGTTAATACTAATATTACATTATTAAAGTTATTTATATATTCTAAATTAATATTTAATAATGATGTTAGATAAACTACTAACGCATCTTTAGGGATACTATTTAAAATATCAGTATAGTCTTTATTATTTAATGTTACAGCTTTATATTCACCATAATTTTTTAATTTAAAACATCTTAAACATAGTTCATTATCTATATTTTCAGTATATCCTTCTTTATTTATATCTTCTATTTGAAGAATAATGCCACATCCTGTACACTTCTTAATCATAATATTCTCCTACTTTAAATATTCCTTTTTTATTCATTTTATTTATTTCTTTTTTTTCTATATAACGATGTATTTTAGTAAATGGCATATCAATATCAGACATTGGATTTACTAATACTGTTGTTATACCTACTCTATTACCACCATAGATATCTGTTACTAATTGATCTCCAATAATCGCTACTTCAGATAAGTCTAATTTGTATTCTTTTAATACTTTTATGAATTTTGCTTTTCTTGGCTTTCTAGCAGATGGGCAACAATCAACATTTAAATATTTTTTAAATGGTTCTAGTCTATTTCTTGGTGAATTAGAAAATATTATTACTGTAAAACCTGAATCTTTTAGTTTATCAAAATGATTTTTTAATTTTTTAGTTGGTTTTTTATCTACATATGGTACACAAGTATTATCTAAATCAAAGAGTAAACATTTTATACCATTTTCTTTTAATTTATCGTAATTGATGGTATAGATACTTTTTTGATAAACATCTGGATAAAAATAATTCATATATAATTCACCTCGCTATAAATATTATACTATATTTTTTTTATTATTGAAAGTTAATGGTTATTTTTCTTTACTTTAGTTAAATTTATGCTCATGACTAAAAGAGATAAGGTTAAAATTATAGTAACTATATTTAATACTACCGCACTTTGAGTTAAACCCGCTAGTAGGAGGAGAGTATAACCTGTAACTCTTCCAACATTTAATGTTACTTCTCTTATGGCATTAAATTCACATTGATTACTTTTATTTACTATTTTGCTATTAGATAAATTAAATATTTTAATTTTTCTAACTAGAGATAGTATTTCTGCAAATATTACATAACTAAATTTATATATTATTACTGTAGTATTTGTTTTTAATATTAAAAATATTATTAAAGATATTACTGGTATTATACTTGATATTATTATTACTTTTTTATCATCTCTTTTATTATAAATTAAACCATATATTTTTACTACTAATATTGATAATAATGTTGCTATAGAAGTTATTATTCCTAGATTGATATTTGTTTTAAAGGAATTTAATATTAAAATTACCATTACTGTTTCTAAAGCCCCATTACAAATGTTCATACCAATAAAGAATTCTCCTACTAAGCAATTTATTACTTGTTTATTCTTTTTGAGTTCTAGCCAAGCTTTTTTTAAATTGTACTCTTCTAAATCTCCATTATGATTATCAGTTATGGAAAAAGATAATATTATTTGGATAAGTGATATAAATAATACTATAACTGCGGTTAATATATAATTGGTTATAGTTATTATACTACCAAAAATTATTGGAAATAGAATACCTACTACTGATATAGTTATAAATAATTTTACCATGTAGTTTGTTCTTTCGGTATTTTTTACTTTATTTATAATGAATAAATTATATGGAAAATAATAACAACTTGCTGATATACCGTATAGTATTGATATGATTGGTAAATAATTTATTATTTTTTCTTTTAATAATATTATTATTAAAATATAAATAAAGTTTAATATTATTCCTATTCTAAATATTTTAATTCTATTTCTTTTTTCGGCTAGGGCTGCTACTACTAAAGTACTTAATGCCATTGTTGCATATGTAAATATATAGTATATTGATATATTTAATATACTATTAGTAGATGTGCTTATAAAGTAAGCTGTTAAGAATGGGCCAAGAAATATGGTCATTATTTTTTTGATTGCATCCATTATTATTATTATATTCTGTTCAGTTTTTATTTTTCTCTTCATTGTTATACCTCTTATACAATATATATTTATATTGTATCATATATTTTGGTATAATTAAATGTTTAATTTTATATTATTTAATAGGTGGTATGATGTTATTTAATTTATTTAATCTTTTATTTGGTAATCTTACTTTTTTTAGTGGTGCTTACTCTAATAATGTTTTTCCTGATCCTTTATCTAAAGAAGAAGAGGAAAAATATATAGAAAGAATGATAAATGGAGATAAAGAGGCTAGAAGTAAACTTATTGAACATAATCTTAGACTAGTAGCACATATTGTTAAAAAATTTGAATCTACTTATAATGATGTTGATGATCTTATTGGGATAGGAACTGTTGGACTTATTAAGGGTATTGATAGTTTTTCTCCTAACAAGAATGTAAGACTTACTACTTATATTGCTAAATGTGCAGAAAATGAAATTCTTATGCATTTTAGAGCAGATAAAAAGAATTCTAAGAATGTTAGTATTTATGATGGTATTAGTTATGATAAGGAGGGAAATGAGGTTACAATACTTGATGTTTTAAAAACTGAAGATCCTGATTTTAATGAAGAAATATATAAAAATGATAATATTAAATTATTAAAAGAATATATGAATATTCTTACTCCTAGAGAAAGAGATGTTCTTACTAAAAGGTATGGTCTTGATAATAATGATGAAATAACACAGAAGGAAATTGCTAAAAATTTGGGTATATCTAGAAGTTATGTTTCAAGAATTGAAAAAAGGGCAATAACAAAAATTTTAAGAGAATTTATTAAAAATGATACTAAGAAATAGTAAAATCATAAATAATTGTTGACTAAAAGGCAATTTTATGGTAAAGTTAATTACGAACTGATGAGGAGGGAATACGATGAAGAAAGTAACAACTAAAAAAACTAGATCTGTAAATAATAGACCTAACTGTTTAAAAATAACTAAAGGTACTCAAAAAGTTAACTTTACTACTGTTACTGACAAAGATGGTAACAAAATTAAGACTAGTGTTAGAGAAGCTAGAACTATGAAGAAGAATAGTAAGAAAGATGCTTAATGAAATGGATTTATATCCATTTTTTTGTTTGTCCACAGAAGTTGTTGATAAAGAAAAAGAAGACTAGTTACTAGTCATTCTATTTAAAATACTCATCAAATATATTTTCATTATATTCTTCTATTGAATAGTAATAGAAGGCACCTTCTTGATTTTTATATTCTGTGTTTCTTTCCTCATAGTTATTATTATTAAAAATATTTTTTATTTCTTCATCAGCAGAATCTAATACTATTGAACCTGCAAATACTTCAAAAGTATAATTTTGATTATTTATTTGATAAGATACAGTTAAGTGATCTCTATCTTGTCCACCTCTTCCTAGACTATATGTTTTTACTAATTTATTTGTACTTATTTTATCTAGTATTTGTTTAAGTTCTTCTTTAGATAAAGTTACTTCTTTATCTATATCTTGAGAGTCTCCTAACTGAGTATTTCTTTTTCTAGATAATTTTATTTCTGATATATTATAAGATAATAATTTATCAGTCCAGTTTACTTCAGTATTATTATTTTCTATTACATCATTTTTATTGTCTAATTTGTCATTTTTATTATTTACATTTACTTTACCAGTTAATACTAATGTAAGAATTATTAATAATAAAATTATAATTATTGTTAGCATTATGATTATAACATTTTTACTTTTATCTTCTTTCATTTGCTTTTGTTCACCTCCTTACTTTCTTTTATTTTATTATAACTTATAATATCTTTATTGACAATAGCTATACTATTCTTTACAATTTACTTGACAATTATCTACAAAAAAATACAATCTTGTTTAATTGTATTTCTCTGTTTCTTTAGGAGATTTCTCTAGTAACTTGTTATAGTATTCTTTACCTAGTCGATATTCTTCCTCAATTATTTCTTTACTTGGTTCCTTTTTATTTTCATTATTCATATTAAAAGCTCCTTTCTTTATTTATTATAAAGAGAGAAGTTATATTTATACTAATGTTTTTACTTTTTCTATCATGTTCTCACTAGTAGTTATGTATGAACCTACTACTGCTATATCGACATCTTTTAATAGTTTTATTGTTTTATCATTGATACCACCATCTACTTCTAGTAAAATATTTTTATCTTTTGTTAAGTTCTTTATTTCTTTTATTCTATTTGGGCTGTTTTGTAGGAATGGTTGGCCACCTAAACCTGGTTCGACAGTCATTATTAATATTAAATCGATATCATTTAGATATGGTATTAATTTATTTATGTCAGTATTTGGTTTAATAGATATTCCTCTTTTAAAACCATATTCTTTTATTTTGTTTAATATATTTTGAATATTCTCTTCTATTTCTAGATGAATTGTTATATATTCAATATTTTTTAAGTCTTTTATTTGTTCAATATATGATAGAGGTCTACTATGCATTAGGTGGATATCTAGTTTTTTTTCTGATACTTTAGATATTTCTAATGTTTCTTTTGCTGGTAAAGATATTTGTTTAACAAAATTACCATCCATTACATCGATATGAAAATATGATATATCAGTGTTATTTAATATTTTTATTGTTTCTTTTTTATCTTTGGCATTTAGTATTGATACTGATATTTTCATTTTTGACCTCCTATAAATGATTTATAATTGTTATATCTAGATAATAATATTTTATTTTGTTCTACTAGTCTCTTTACTTCACAGTCATCTTCTTTGATATGCATACAATCTTTATACTTACAATTATGTAAGTTATCAAACATATCTTTCATATTATCACGGATATCTATTTTAGTCATTCCACGGAAATCTACTGATGAGAAACCAGGGGTGTCAGCGACTAAAGATGAATCAATGTCATATAAAGTTGTACATCTTGTTGTATGTTTTCCACGACCTAGAGCCTTGGATATTTCATTTGTTTCTAGATTTAGATTTTTATCTAGTTTATTTAATAGAGATGATTTGCCTGCTCCTGATTGACCAGCAAAGACTACTATTTTACCTGCAATTAGTTTTTTTATTTCTTTGATATCATTATTTGTTACTACTATGTAACCGATGCTTTGATAGTAGTTAAATATCTCTTTAATATTTTTTTCTTCCTCTTCATTTAGTAAGTCTGTCTTTGTTAAGCATATTATGGGTTCTATATTATTATAAGATATTATTGTTAGTAGTTTATCTAACAAGTTACTATCAAAGTTAGGTTCTTTTACTGATGTTACAATTAACGCTATATCAACATTAGCTATTTGAGGTCTTATTAGGGAGTTTTTTCTAGGTTTTATTTCTAGTAAGTAATTATTTATATCATCTATTATTACTTTATCTCCTACTAGAGGAGTTATTTTATCTAGTCTAAACTTTCCTCTTGGCTTACAGATATTTATCCCCTTATTTGTTCTTACTGTATAATTATTACTTTCGTTTTTGATTATTATACCTTCCATATTTTATTCCTATTCTGTTTTTTTATCTTTTTTATCATCTTTTGGCATTAATGAATCTGTTGATTCTGTTTTATCTTCTGGTTTCTTTGATATAGTTATTTTTAAAGTATAACCATTATAAATTGGATCTCCAGGATCTCTGCCTTGTGATAATACGATATTTTCTTCTACATCTGTTGTTTCTTTATATGTTATATCTAACGTTAAATTATTTTCTTTAGCAAAATCTTGTACCTTTGATAAAGTCCATTTTTCTTTAACCATATCTGGATATACATCTACTTCTGGTATGTATAGTATTACTGAATCATTAGCATATAATTTTGTTTCTTTTTCTTTATCAAATTTTGGTTCTTGATCTATTATCTGCTCTTCTTTGTCTTTATAATCAGATGTATTTTCTACTTCTTTGGTTTTCATTTCTACTTTGATACCTTTTAATTCTAGTTTTGCTTTTATTTCATAATAATTTTTACCAGTATAGTCTTCTAGTAATAAGTATTCTTTACCAGAAGATTCTACTATTGTAATAGTACTTCCTTTGGTTTTTGTTGAACCAGCTTTTGGTTCTGTTCTTATTACCTTTCCTTCTTCAATATCAGCATTTTCTTCATCTTTTGTAGTATATTTTAAACCTTGTTTTTCTACTTTCTTTATGGCTTCTTCTAAAGTAAGACCTGTTACATCTGGTACTTTTACTTCTTTAACATCATGATTACTTATTAGTAGATATACTACTGCTAATACTATTAGAAAGGCTAATAATATACCTGCCAATATAATTGGTAGTTTATTTTTTTCGTCTTTTTCTTTTAGTATTGAATCATCTGTTTCAGTAGTTTCTTCTTTATCAAGAGGTTTATCTACGACTGGCTTCTTTGGCTCTTTTGGTATGGGAGCTATTACTTTGGTTTCCTCTAGATCATTTTCTGGATATTCATATACTAATCTTTTTTCGTTATCTCTTTCTAATGCAGTTTGTAAATCGTTATACATTTCTCTTACAGAGTCATATCTATTTTTTGGATTTTTAGCTGTTGCTTTTAGAATTATATTTTCTACTGATTGTGGTATTGTTGGGTTTTGCTTTCTAACACTAGGAATTTTTTCTTTCATGTGTTTTAAGGCTATTTCAACAGCAGTATCTCCTTTGAATGGTACGGAACCGGTTAACAATTCATACATTAATATTCCTAATGAATATATATCACTTTTTACTGTTGATCCCTTACCGTTGGCCTGCTCTGGTGGTAAATAGTGGACTGAACCCATTACTGAGTTTGTTTGAGTTAATTGAGTTGAATTTAAAGCCATTGCTATTCCGAAGTCAGTTATTTTGATACGGCCATTATCTTCAATCATTATATTTTGGGGTTTTATATCTCGATGAATTATATAGGCTTCATGAGCGTGAGCTAAACCATCTGTTAACTGACTCATTATATCTATTACTTCTGTTAGGGTTAAGGCTCCTCTTTTTTGAAGTAATTGTTTTAATGTCTTTCCTTCGATATATTCCATTACAATATAATAGTTTCCATCTTCTTCTCCAACATCATATACTTCAACGATATTTGGATGTGATAGGTTTGATACTGATAAGGCTTCTCTTTTGAAACGACGAATAAATTTTTCATCGTTTGAAAGATCACCTCTTAAAACTTTTATAGCTACTTTTCTTTCGAGAATGGTATCTTCTGCTAGATAGACATTTGCCATTCCTCCTTCACCGATGGTTTTTATTATTTCATAACGATCATTTATTTTTTGACCTTTAGTTAACATTACTTATCACCACTTTCCTTCTTCAGATAAGCTATTGATATGTTATCTGTTCCGCCTCTTATATTACTCTTTTTTATTAATTTTTCTACTTGTTCTTCGATTGAAGATTTACTATTTAATACTTTTTCTATTTGTTCATCTGTTACCATATTGGTTAATCCATCACTACATAGGAATAAACCGTTTATGGTATTATCGATATCGAAGATATCTATTTCGATTGGATCATTAGCTCCTAGTGCTCTTGTAAGCAAGTTCTTTCTTGGATGAAACTTGGCTTGTTCAGGAGTTAGTTCTCCTGTTGAGACTAATAAATTTACTAGGGTATGATCTTTGGTTACTTTATGTAGTTTTTCATTTTTTACTACATATCCTGATGAATCTCCTATATTTCCATAAAGGATATAGTCATCTGTTTTTATGGCTATTACTAGGGTTGTTCCCATTCCTTTACTTTCTGGATGAATAGAGGTATATTCAAATATTTTTTCATTTATTTCTTTTACTATTTTTCTTAACCAATCTATTCCTTCTTCTTTCTTTCCTATTGTTTCCATACTTTCAAAACTTTGAACTATATGTTCTATAGCTATATTTGAAGCTATTTCTCCAGCTTTATGTCCACCCATTCCATCTGCTACTGCTAGAATGAATTCATTATTTTTATTGCTAACTATTATTACACTATCTTCATTATGTGTTCTTACTTTTCCGGCATCTGTCATATAAAATGTTTGCATTATTTCACTTCCTCTTAATTATTGGCTCTTAGTTGACCACATGCGGCATCAACTGAACCTCCGAATTCTTTTCTTATTGTTACATTTATCTTATTTTTCTTTAGTATATCATAAAACTTCATAATTTTCCACTCTTTTGTTCGTTTAAATTCAATATTTTCTGTTTCATTATATGGTATTAGGTTAACATAGCAATTTATTCCTTTTAATAGAGCTGCTAATTCTTTAGCATTTTCTTCACTATCATTTATATTATCAAGCATTATATATTCAAAGGTTACTCTTCGATTTGTCTTATTTATATATTCTTTTATTGTTTCCATTAATTCATTTAAAGGATATGCTTTATTGATAGGCATTATTCTATTTCTAAGGGTGTTATTAGGAGCATGTAAGCTTATGGCTAGGTTTACTTGTCCTTCTTCATTCATAAACTTCTTTATACCAGGGATTACTCCACATGTTGATATGGTTATATGTCTTGAACCGATATCGATTCCTTTACCACAATTTATTATTTTTACAAATCTTAAAACGTTATCATAGTTATCAAAAGGTTCTCCTATTCCCATTAATACTACATGAGTTATTCTCTTATTTATATCTTCTTCTATTTGAAGGATTTGCTGTACTATTTCATAGGCTAATAAGTTTCTTACTTTTTTTAGTCTTCCACTTTCACAAAAAGCACAAGTCATATTACAACCTACTTGAGATGATACACAGATACTTGTTCCGTAATCGTGAAACATTAATACGGATTCTATCTTGTTTCCATCTTCTAATTCAAATAGATATTTATTGACATTCTTGCCTTGCTGTTTTATTAACATTTTTATTTTATAGAAAGAGAAATCTTGTTTTAGTTTTTCTCTTACTTCTTTACTTATATTGGTCATATCATCAAATGATTTTATTCTTCTTTTATATAGGGCTTCATATACTTGAACTGCTCTAAACTTCTTTTCATTTATTGATATGAAATAGTCTTCTAATTCTTTTATTGTTAAATCATATATATTTCTCATTTTTTCACTTCTAACTTTCCATTATTATTATACCAAAAAAAATATGTTATTAAAACATATTTTGATTATTTTTTCTTGTTAAACTGTATTTATTTTTTAATTCTTTTTCTCCTGGCTCATTTACACTTACATTTATTATATTATGATTTTCATCACATATAAATGTAATATCAAATCCTTTTGTATCAAAGTACTTTATTAAATCTTTATCTAATAAATGAGTTATAGCAAATCTTTTGTCTTTTTCTATTAGTTCAGAAATAGGCATCCAATAAGAATAATTCTCCTCTAGTTCTTTAGGACTACCAATTACATTGTTTCCAATATACACCTTTAAATTAAAAACCTTATTTTTATCTGGGTAAATTGTTTTTATTACTCCTATATAGTCTAAATTATCTACATTCATTCCTGTTTCTTCTTTGAATTCTCTTATACAGGTTTGTACTTCTGTCTCTCCAGTTTCTATTTTTCCACCTGGTATATCATAATAATCTTTAGTAGTATTTTTGTATTTTATACATGCAACTTTATCTTCTTTAAAAGCAAATACTCTAACTGCATTTCTTATATTCATTTTTTTAATATTCCTTTCTATTTGGTATTATTCCTCTTACTCCACCTCTTGGGTTTTCAACATCGCCTTTGTATCTTGGGATTAAATGCATATGAACATGCATAACACTTTGTCCTGCATCCTCACCACAATTTAATCCTATATTGTATCCTGTTGGATGATACTTTTCATCTATATAATTTTTGCACTTATCTAATAGCTCGAGCATTTTTTCTTTTTCTTCGTTTGTTGTACTAAAAAAAGTTTCGGTATGTCTTTTAGTAATTATTAATGTATGACCTTTATTTACTGGAAATTCATCAAAATATGCTGCTGCTAGTTCATTTTCGTAAATGGGTTTTTTATTTGGAATAAAATCATCACAAAAACAACAATTCATAATACTCCTCCTTTTCTCTATTATATCAAAAAAAATATGTTATTAAAACATATTTTGATTATTTTTCTTTATGTTCTTTGTGTTCATGATGGGAATGTCCTCTTATTCCATATCTTTTGGTTATTGGGTCTTTGAATAAGAAGTTTTTTATTGGTAATAATGTTAATACCATATAGGAACCGAATATTATAAATAATACTATTACTGATATGTATGCATAGAAGAAATGTAATGCTTCCATATTTATTACATAGTTAAATACTAGATTACTTATAATAATAGTTAAATAGAATATTGTGATATCTATTGGTAATATGGCTTTTTTGGTTATTAATTGATAGGCATAAAATAGTAATGGTATTAGCACTATTATTACTAATATACTTAAGGCTTTGGCTTCAAAGTAATTGGGATTAAGGCCATATACTGCTCCATCATATAGTGTCCATATAAAGGTTGGAGTTAAGGCTATTTTGATATGTTCCCAAGTACTTTCATTAACTGCGGCAAAAAGGGATACTACTTTATTATGTCCTGACCATTCATACATGAAATGTAAAAGTGTTCCTATTACCGATATAAAAATTATGGCTATTACTGTATTCATATGTCCTCCTATTTACAATATAATTATATATTATTTTTTTATTTATTACAACTAGTTATTTTAATAAAATCACAACAATTAAAAAATGAGTAATTCCTTATGATATATGGTTTTACTCATTTTTGCTGTCAAATAGTTATTTATTATTTTTTAATAATCTTAGAGTATTTAGAATACATAATACTGTTACTCCTACATCAGCAAAGACAGCCTCTAGCATTGTTGATACTCCTAGTAAAGTTAATATTAGTACTAATAGTTTTATACCTATAGCAAAGATTAGATTTTGATTTATTATCTTTCCTGTTTTTTTAGATATGTTTATTGCAGTTATTATTTTATCTAGATTATCATTCATTATTACTATGTCTGATGCTTCGATAGCAGAGTCTGTTCCTAGATGACCCATAGAAATACCTAGATCTGCTAGTTTTAGAACCGGGGCATCATTGATACCATCTCCAACAAAGGCTACGATTGTTCCTTCTTTTTTGTTTGTGATTATTTTTTCTAAATAGTTATATTTATCGTTTGGTAACATACTATAGTTTACATCTTCGATATTTAGTTCTTTTGATATTTCTTCGGCTTTTTCTTTGGTATCTCCAGTAAACATATGAACTATTATATTCATATCTTTTAATTTTTTTATTGTTGCTTTAGCAGTACTTTTTATTTCGTCTTTTATTTCGATATCTGCAACTAAGCTATTATTTATTGTTAGATATATATTACTACTTTCTTCTTTGATACCACAGTATTTAGGGTTTCCTATTTTTACTTTATCTTTTTTATAAGTAAATTCTATTCCTTTTCCTGATACTTCTTTAAAGTCTTTGATATCTTTATGAGATACTTCTTTATTATATTTTTTTAATATTGATTTAGCAATAGGATGATTTGAAAGGGATTCTCCTTTAGCAAAAATTTCCATTATTTTATCTTCAGTATATTCTTTGTTGTGGATATTTATTTTTGATATATAGAACTCTCCTGTTGTGATAGTTCCTGTTTTATCAAAGGCTATTTCTTTGATATTTTTGATACTATCTAGATAATTACTTCCTTTTACTAGTATTCCTTCTCTAGATGATGCTCCAATACCTGAAAAATATGATAATGGTATTGATATGGCTATAGCACATGGACAAGATATTACTAGTATTGTTAATCCTTTATAGATACTTTCACTATATGTTAGACTTGTAAATAGTGGTAATAAGAGTGCTGTTAGGACTGCTATTATGATTACTCCTAATGTATATTTAGATGAGTATTTTGATACTACTTTTTCGGTTTTGGTTTTTCTTTCGGTAGCAGTTTCTACTAATTCTAGTATTTTATTTACTGTTGAATCTTTATAGATTGATGTTACTTTTACTTCTAGTAAACCTCCTTTATTTATACTTCCTGATAAGATGTTATCTCCAATATTTACTGATATTGGAAGTGATTCTCCGGTTAGAGCACTTGTATCTAACATGGAAGAACCCTTTACTATAGTTCCGTCTAGTGGTACTCTTTCTCCTTCTTTGACTACGATTATATCTCCTACTTTTATTTCGGTTGTTGGAACTACTATTATTTTATTATTTTCTTTTAAGTTTGATGTTTCTTCTTTGATATCCATAAGTTCGGCTACAGAGTTACGACTTTTATTTACAGCCATGCTTTCTAATACTTTTCCTAAATCATATAAGAATAGGACCATTAAGCCTTCATGAGAATCTCCTAGCGCAAAAGCACCGAGAGCAGATATTGTTACTAGGAAGTTTTCATTTATTACTTTCTTTCTTAATTGTTTAATAGCAGTTAGTAATGTTTTATATATTAGGATTATATAGGCTACTACTATTAAGATAGTACTTAAATAGTTTGGTAATTTTAATACTATTCCAAGTAATCCTATTAATCCTCCTAGTACTATTCTATAGATATCTATATTTTTATTTTCTTTTATTTTATCTTCACTTAAGATAGCATCTGGTTCTATTTCACTTACTATTTTTTTTATATAAGTAAAAGCATCTTTTAGGTCTGTTTCCACAGTTACTGTTGATGAATTAAAATTAACGATGGCTTTTTTGATATTTTTATCTTCATTTAATTTATTTTCAATGGTTTTAGCACAATTAGCACAGTCTAGATTTTTGATATTATATTTATATTTCATTTATATGTTCCTTTCCAATATTAAATAGTTTCTTTATATGGTCATCACTTAGTTCGTAGTAGACTGTTTTTCCTATTTTGGTATATTTTACTAATTTTGCTGATTTTAGTATTCTTAGTTGATGTGAAATAGCGGACTGTGTTCCTCCTACTAGTGTTGCTATATCGCTAACACATAATTTATTTTCTAATAATACATTTATTATTTTTACTCTTGTTGAATCTGCAAATACTTTGAATAGTTCTGCTATATCAATAATTGTATCTTCTTCAAGTAATTCTTTTTGTATTTTATTTATATCTACATTATCTATCATATTATTCCTCCTTATTATATATGAATATATATTCATATATTTAAATAATATCACTATTACTATAAGATGTCAATATGTTTATATTATTTTTTATCACTGCAAGCCTAGGGTCTTGCAGTGTTGTTGTTAGTCTGGGTCTAACAACAAGATATCAACCATATTTATTATATATAAGTTAATTATTATGTACTGTGATCATTCTAAGAAGAAATAATTTTAGTTTTGAGATGACAGGCTCAAAACTTTTTTTCTAATGACCTTAGGCATTAGAAAACGGCGAACAACATAGTGTGAGACGGTACTGAAAAAGAATCTATTTAATAGACTCTTTATCTTTATATTCTTCTAGCGTTAGGTTATTGTTATAAATATTACTAGCTATATTTCCTACATATCTTAAATGCCATGGTTCATAACTATACTTTGTTATATCTTCTTTTCCTTCAGGATATCTTATGATAAAACCATATCTATGACTATTTTGATGTATCCATTTAGTTTCTATTTTATCTTCAACATCATGTTCTATATAACATTTTCCATCTTTATATATACAAAAATCTAAGGCTAATCCTGTTTGATGTTCACTCTTACCAGGAGATGCTATTCTTGTTATGGCATAGGTAAAACCTTTTTCTTCTAGTAATTTATTGTATATTTTTTCTTGATAATCATAATCTCGATAGCCACTTACTATATCGATATGATATCCATATCTTAAGGCTTCTCTTTTTAGTTCTTGAAATGCTTCTAGGGCTTTATTATCTAGTAATATGTTTTCTTTATATTCACTATGAGCATTTTCTAATGTATTTGGTATATATGCTCTTGGCAGGGGATTATCTTTATTTACTAAAATACTATAATCCATAGATACCTCCTACTGTATTATATGTTATAAAAAAAGAAATAGATACTATTTTAATTTATCTATATCTTTCTTTACTTTATTTATTTTGGTATTTAGAGTAGTTATTTTATCTTCTAAGTCTTGTTTTTGTTTTTCTAGATTTTGATTATTTTCTTTGATTAGTTCATAATTTTCTTTGATATTTTTTAAATTTTCTATCTCTTCAGTTAATTCTTGATGTTCTTTTAGGTAGTTATTTAGTTCTTTATTTTTGTTACTTAGAGTTATTTTTTGATATAGGGTATGTACTAGAAGGCTAAATACTATTAGGGTTATGATGATTATTATTGTAGTTAATATTTTGTTTATTTTTTTATTTCTCATTAGTAATATAACGCCTTCTTTCCATAATAGTTATATCTTTCTTTGAAGATACTTTTTGATTGATATTTGGCCTTACCATCTATTGGGTCTGATATTATAACTTTATCTTCGGTATAACCTATTATTACTACAGCATGTTCATTGGCCTTCCAGTAAATTGTTTCTCCTGTTGGTTCATATATCCAAGACTGTGATATATAAGGGACTGCTAAATACATGGAAGTCCATACCATAACTGGTTTTCCTGTTTTTACTACTTCTAGTATTTTTTCAAAACTGGTTCCTGTTGCTATTTTGATACCACTTTTATATTGGCTAGCAACATTAGCAATTGGTTTTTCATATACTCCGTAAGCATTTAAACTATAGGGATTACCTATAAACTCTACTTCAGGATTGCCTCCATATAGTTTGCCATTTTTTGTTACGGGAACACTTCCCTTTGGTAATTTGTTTATGATATTGTCAGGAGTTACTGCTACTCCATAGTAATTTAGAAGAATGGTTAAGGCTACTGATTCACAACCGGTTGGATAGTTGGGATACTGATTGATAAAGGGTACATTTGAAATATAGAAACTATTTTTTTCAGCATTTTCTTTGACTAGTTTATAGTATTCTTTTTGAAGACTTGATAGTTTATCTTCTAAATCTACGATGGTATTTTCTAGTGATGTTATATTGTCTTCAAGGTCCTTAGAGATTGTTTTTTCACTAGTCATTATTTCTTCTATATCTTCATCACTGAAGGTAGAGACCGCGAGCAAGTCAGATACTGAGGTATTTAAAGTTTCTTTTTCTTCTTTTAAAGTACTTATATCTTTCTTATCTTTTAGGTCTTCTTCTAATAATTTATTTGAAGCATTTAAAATCATAATATCATTATTTAGTATTAGTATTTCTATGGTCATTAATAGTAATACTATGGTAAAACCTAATAGTGTTTTTTTCATAACTACTCCTCTTTTCTTTTTTATAATTTGGTTATGTTTGGATGGCCTTTCATTAGTTTTCTGATACCAAATGGATGTGGGAAGGCTACGGTTATGATGGATTTATCGACACTTATGACTATTCCTTCACCAAACTCGGTATGTAAGATATGTTCTCCTACTTCATAAGTGGCATTTTTGTCGACAGCCTTTCTTACTTTAGTTATTATTTTTTCTAGTTTTTTTGGTCTTTCTTTATCGATATATTCTTTATCTATTTCATCAATAAATCTACTTGGTTGGTTTCTCATTGGATTACCAAATAACATTCTGGTATCTGCTGATGTGATATATAATTCTTTTTTGGCTCTTGTTATAGCGACATAGCATAGTCTTCTTTCTTCTTCGATAGCGGAATTACTTCCATCATTGATAGCATTATAGTGAGGGAATATTCCTTCTTCCATACCAACAATGAAGACATAATCAAATTCTAGTCCTTTAACGGAATGAACGGTCATTAGGCTTACTCTATTTGAACTATCTTGATGTTCGGACATGTCACTTACTAATGAGATTTCGTCTAGGAAGTCTCCAAGGGAGGCAGTTCCATATTCTTCTTCATAACTTTTGGTTACGCCCTTGAACTCATTTAGGTTCTCTAGTCTTATTTCATCTTCGAGTAATTTGGATGTTGATAGTTCTTTTTTGATACCTGTTTTTTCTAAAATTTCATCTATTAATTCAGTTAGTGATAATGATTCACTAGCTTTGGTTAGGTCTTCGATTAGGTTTTTGAACTCTAGTTCTTTTCCTTTACTTATTGTTTCATATAGGGATAATTCTTTAGCTGATGCTTCTTCAGTTAGAGTCTCAATTGTTTTATCTCCGATTCCTCTTCTTGGGGTATTTATTACTCTAAGCAAACTTACATCATCTTTATGATTATTTATTAGTCTTAAGTAACATAATAGGTCTTTTATTTCTTTTCGGTTATAGAAGTAGAAACTTCCTACAACTCTATATTTAATATTTTTCTTTAGCATTTCTTCTTCAATAACACGGGACTGGGCATTGGTACGATATAATACCGCTATATCTTCTTCGTTTATGCCTTCACTTAATAGTCTTTTTATTTCAGTTCCTACAAATGATGCTTCTTCTTTTTCATTTGCTACTTCTTTATATTTTATTTTATTACCAGTTGCATTATTACTCCATAGGTTTTTATCTTTTCTTTCATGGTTATTTTTGATTACGCTATTAGCGGCATTTAATATTGTTTTGGTTGAACGATAATTTTCTTCAAGTAAGATTGTTTTAGCCTCGGGGTAATCTTTTTCGAAGTTTAGGATATTCTTGTAGTTGGCTCCTCTAAAGGCATAGATGGCTTGATCATTGTCTCCTACTACGAAGATATTTCGATACTTTGCTGATAATAGTTTACTAAAGGTATATTGGGCTTCATTGGTATCTTGATATTCATCTATTAGGATGTATTTATATCTATCTTGATATTCTTCTAATACACGAGGGTAATTTTTGAATAGTTTTATTGGTAGTATTAGTAAGTCATCAAAGTCTACGGAATTACCATTTTTTAGTTTTTGTTGGTACTCTTTGTAGACTTCGACTACTTTGTGGTCAAACTCTACTTTAGCAAATGAATCTATACTCATCATTTCATTTTTAGCAGAACTTATTTTATTTTTTATTTCTCTTGGGTTATATCTATCTTTAGACATATTTTTATCTTTTAATATTTTCTTTATGATTGTTAGGACA
Source organism: uncultured Bacilli bacterium (assembly GCA_934162325.1). Classification (GTDB taxonomy): domain Bacteria; phylum Bacillota_I; class Bacilli_A; order RF39; family UBA660; genus CAG-302. The sequence continues at coordinate 11,072 of CAKPIH010000002.1, read as the reverse complement.
TCATCACTATCTATAATAGTAAAGTTTTTTTCATAGCCTAACATGCTATAGTTTTCTTTTAGTATTTTTAGGCCTAAGGAATGGAATGTTGATATTTGGATATTATAGGCTTCTTTGCCTATTAATCTTACTACTCTATCTTTCATTTCTTTAGCAGCTTTATTAGTAAATGTTATAGCTAATATGTTATATGGACTTATACCATTTTCGATTAGATTTGCTATTCTATTTGTTAATACTTTGGTTTTCCCTGAACCTGCTCCTGCTAAAACAAGCATTGGTCCATCTATATGATTAACGGCTTTTTGTTGTTCTTTATTTAATTCTTGTATTTGCATCTTGTTACCTCACTTTTCTCTATTTCATTGTATCATATTTTAGGGATATTATAAAGGGTAAGATGTTTATTTTGTTATTTTTTGTCACTTTAAGTCTTGGGTCTTAAAGTGCTATTTAAAGCCAATATTTTTTTATTGTCTTTAAATAGGATACCAGCCGTATTTATTATAGAGTAGAGTAGTTAGGGATATATACTTTGAACTTCTTGACAAGTATATGGGTATATTATTAATTTTTTTTAAAACTGCTGATTATTTATAATTTAATGATAGTAACAAATATAAGTGACTATTAAAATATAATAAAAAATAAAGAGAAAAATAATGGTTAAATACTTTTCTCTTTATTAATAATTTTTTATCTATGGCGAATTAAACTTTTGTGTTTTATATTTCCATTTGTTATATCTACTTCAATATCAGCGTCTAAATATTCATTATATCTTCTGTTATGTGAAATACTTATTATTGTTCCTTCATAGCCTTCAACTAACTCGTATATTAAATCTAGTGCCTCTTTATCAAGATGGTTTGTTACCTCATCTAATATTAATACATTTATTTTTTCTAAAGCCAATTTAACTAGATTTATTCTTGTTCTTTCTCCAGGAGATAGAATTGAATATGGCTTGTCTTTTTCGTCATAACTAATATTAAATTTATCTAATAATATAAATACTTGTGATTTATCTATGTTGGGATTGTTTTTTGTTAAATAAGTATAAATACTTTCTTCAGTATTTGCACTTAATGTATTTTGAGAAATATAACCAATTTTTACATCATTTCCTATTTTTATGTTTCCAGATAATGGTTGTATTTCGTGTAAAATTGTTTTTATTACTGTTGTTTTTCCGGAACCATTACCGCCGGTTATTCTAACCCTTGTTCCAAATGGAATAATTAGGTTTATTTCTGGTGTTTTAAAATCTGGATAGCCACATATTAAATTTTCTAAAATTATATCTTTATTTCCTTTAGAATTATCAAAGGTAAAAAATACTTTTATAGGTATCTTTTCTTCAAACTCCGGAATTTCTAAATTTTGTAGAGTTCTAGTTAATTTTGATATATTTTTTGTATTTGTTCTTTCTATAGCAAAATTATTTGATAACTTGTCATTATCACTTCTATTTTTCTTACTTGTCCCTTTGCTTGCCCACTCTTTTGCTTTTTGTACTTGCTTTTTTAATTTTTCTTTTTCTTCTTGAGCTTTTATATATTCCTCTTTTTCTCTATTATATTCATATTCTTTTTGTTTTAGATATTCTTTATATGATAGATTGTATTCTTTAATTTTACCATCCTTTAGTTCAAATATTTTGTTTACAACATTATTTAAAAACACTTCATCATGTGAAATGATTATCATTTTTTTGCTTGATTGTTTTAAATGATTTTCAAGCCATTCTATTGCTTCGATATCTAAGTTATTTGTTGGTTCATCAAGTAAAATAATATCATTATTTTTTAGAATTAGTGCCGCTAATAAAATTTTTATTTTCTCTCCTCCTGATAAAGTACCTATTTTACAACTTAATGATTTATTAAAGTGTAATCCTAGTAAAATATTAGTAAGGTTTTCTTCAAACATATACCCATCAATTGCTAAAAATTGACTTTGTATAATACCATATTCCTCCATATTTTCTTCAGTTAAATTTTCTTCTAATGCATGAAGTTTTTTTTCCAATATTTCTATATTAGTTTCTTTTTTTAGGTATTCAATTACGGATAAATCATTAAATATATATGGAATTTCTTGTTTTAAATAACCAATAATTTCTTCATTTAATTTTATAGTGCCGGAATCTTTTTCTAATTCTCCAGATAAAATTTTTAAGAGTGTTGATTTACCTGAACCGTTTACACCCACGAGACCCACTTTGTCTTTATCCGATAGTGTAAATGAAATATCCTGGAGTATCTCTTTACCATTTAATTGTTTTTTTAAATTATTTACTATCATTTTTACCACACACCTCACAATCTTTTTTCTTTTGCCAATTTATTATATTTGTTTCATAAGATAAAATATTAAACATCATTGTTTTATTTATTAAATTACTACTTTTAAACTTAAAGAAATAGTTAATTACTTCATTTGATACTATGCTGGCTATAATTAAACATAGTGGTCCATATGATGGTGTAATAGTAACATTATTCAATGGTTCATTATTACTTTCTCTTTCTATGCATTTTAAACATGCCGTTTTTGAAGGAATAATAAAGGGGCCTATCATTGCAACATGTTCGGCAAAACCAGAAAAGATTACAGGCTTGTTGTATTTAACACATAGTTTATTAATAGTTCTTCTGATAACTCTAGATGGTTTATCTAAAGTACATATTACAAAGCTGGTATTAGCAATTTCACTTTCTATATCCGATTCTTTTAATATTTCTTTATTGATAGTACTTATTTCTTTACTGTCAATCTTTTCAGCAATGGCTTCTGTTTTACTTTTTCCTATGTCATTAATAGAATATGGAATTTGACGGATAAGATTTGACTCTTCTACTTTATCATAATCAACTAATGTAAGTTTTGAGAATCCAGCTCTTGATAGTAATACAGCTACATTAGCTCCTACTCCACCTATCCCTAATATTAAAATATTTACTTCATTATTAACTCTCCATTCTTTTAAATCATCACTTACCATTGAAAAAAATAAACTTTGTCTATTAAACTTTCCACTATTAATTATTTTGTTATAATCTTCATATTTTATTATAAATTTTTCTTTTATTAAATAATCCAGTGCCTCATTTATTTCTTCTAAAGATAATTTGTCATTTTCTTGTAAGATTTCTACTATTTTTTCTCTTGAAGTTGGTTTTCTTATAATTTCAAACAATTTAATCAAACTATCGTCTTCATAATTAATTTCTTTTCCTGTGTCTTTAAAGTTGCCCATTCTAATTATTTTTTCTTCAGTATTTTTGTAAAATGGTTTTAGTGGATTTATTATTAACATACATTTATCCTCCTATAATTTTACAAAAGGCTTAAAAAGCCTTTTGTAATCAGTTATAATTTAGAATATAACTAGCAGTTTTGATCAACATGACATTCAAACTTATTATCATTAATTTTTCTAATAGTAAATTTCATTGTTAATCCTCACTTTCTTAGAAAGCCATTATTTACAAGCTTTCTGAGCATACTATATCAAATTTACCTCAAAATGTCAATTGTTTTATGTTTTTTATGCTTTTTTTGTTGCTTACGGAACTTAATCTTTAGTTTTGATTTTAAATGTATATTGGGGAATTCTATATAAATTTAATTTTTTTATTATAATTATTGAAATTAATGCAAAATAAAATTATAATATTTTTAGGTGATTATAAATGTCAAATAAAAAAGTCATTAATTTTATATATAAAAATAAAACTTTTTATGAAGATTATTTTCATAACAATAGATTATCAAAGTGCAATTACGGATACACCTGTGATATAGATCAAATATATTGTTACTTAAATTTAATAGACATTAAAAAAACTGTATATTTCGATTTTTATAATGTTGTTAATGCTTATTTTGATATTGATAATATGAATTTATTAGAAGTCGCTTGTGGCTATATTCCTATTTTATCAGCAATATATAAAAACAATGGTATTAATATTGATGCCATTAATAATAAAATATTAATCAAAAATTATAGAGGCATTAACACCATTGAATATGATTTAAATAAACCTTATGATTTATCAAAATATGATTTAATTATCGGTATTAGACCATGTTATATTACTGAAAATATTATTGATAATTGTTATAAATATAAGAAAGATTTTATCTTATATTTATGTCCATGCATTCATAATTCAAAAGATGGTAAAGTATTTGATAACTATAAAAATTGGATTAATTACTTAAAGTTTAAAACCTCTAATTTTGCGAATTATAACATTAAATTTGAATATTTTGATTTTTTTCCCGATAAGTGCCCAGTGATAATTGGTAAATGTGTTAAACATTAATCTATAAGCAACAACAGTGAACAACGAAGTGTGAACTGAAAAAAAAGAAGGATTTATTTTTTCCTTCTTTTAAATATTTTTACTAGTAATTTTATTATTTTATCTATAAACCATAACAATGGATTTTGTCTTTCTAATTCTTTATCTAAGTCATTATCATTTGTATCTTTATTATCTTGATTATCATTATTTTCTTTATTATTATCTTCTTTTTCTGGTTCTTTAATTGGCTCTTTATTGTCTTCAACTGGGGTAGTATTTTCTTCTTTTTTTGGTTCTTCAACTGGTGGTTTAGTAGTTGTAAACTTACTATAATTATTAGTCCAAGCTGCATCATAATATGTATTTTCTGTTCCTAATGCCATATATAATCCTTTATTATAGTGGTATTTTTTTACTATTGACTCAGTATTTTTAGTTAGTAACATTTGCCCTCCGCCATAACCTGCTGTTTCAGTTAGGTAAATATCTTCAGTGTTATATATCTTTGTTCCTACTATGAAAGGTCTGGCTCTAGTTTCTGATAGTTTTTCATTTATCATATTTAGAAATCTATCCCACCCCATATCTAGTGTTCTATGAGGACAATATTTATTAGTGTAATCCTGGTGTTTTGTTACTTTATCGATATCCCAATTATATCTATTTAATATGTCTACGATTAGGTCAACTGCATTTTGTTCGGCTTTAATAAAGCGTTCTCCCCCTGATAATGAATAACATATTTCGATGGCTATTCCTTCTCTATTTCCTTTACCATTTCCATCACTGGCGTGCCAACCATTTCTATTTTCAGGCAAACCTTGAACTATTTCTTTATCATCTACAGCATAATGAAAGGATGTTTCATAGTCATTATTTGTCATATAACTTATTTCATTTCGAGCAGGAGCGTCGTTAGCGGTATTATGAACTACTATTCTAGTAGGAGCCATTTCATAAGGGCATTTTAGATAATATCTACTCTCTGGTACTATCTTCTTTACTATGTTTACCATTATCTCCCTCCTTTATTAATTTTTCTATATTATGAATAAGATTATATCCTGTTTCGGCGAATAGTCCACTTAAGGTTATGGCTAAATTGAAGTCTTTGGTTATTATAAAATAGAATATTGATACTGATAGGCCAATTACTATGTTTTGTATTATTATTAGATTGTTATTTACATAAGGACATCTTTTAGAAATAAAACCAAGTATCCATGTTAATGTCATAGTAAGTAGGGTTATTACTAGTTCGGTATTTTGCTTTATGAATTCCATGTTTTTTCACCTCTATTCATAATCACTTTATTTTATGTGAAATTATTTTTTATTGTAATAGAGATTGTCCTTAGAAATTAAAAAAAGATTATATTTCTATAATCCTTATTTCCACTCTTTATATATAGTATCTGTTGCCATAGCATTTAATGTTAGGTCGGCGAAGATATTTTTTTGATAGGCAAAGTAGGCAGCAGCGGCGATCATGGTAGCGTTATCTGTACAATATTTTAGTTCAGGGAAAGATATGTGAATGTTTTCTTTTTGACATTCTTCAGTTAATTTTTCTCTTAAGCCAGAGTTTGCTGACACACCTCCCGCTACTACAAGATTTGATACTTTATATTCTTTTATAGCTTTCATTGTTTTCTTTGTTATTATTCCTACGACTCTATTTTGGAACGTTGTACATAAATCTTCTTTGTTTATGATGTTTCCTCTTTGTTCTTCGTTATGTACAAGATTTATGACAGCGGATTTGATACCACTAAAGCTAAAGTTATAGGTACTATCGTCTAGAGGATATGGTAAGTTATAGGTATCTTTTCCTAGATGGGCTAGTTTATCTACTTTTGGTCCTCCTGGATATTCTAGCCCTAATACTTTGGCTACTTTATCATAACATTCTCCGACAGCATCATCTAAAGTGCCTCCTATTTTGGTAAAGGAATAGTCTTCTTTCATATAGATTAGTTCGGTATGTCCTCCACTTACTACTAAGGCTATTAGGGGGAATGTTAATCTTTCTTTTAGGTTATTGGCATAGATGTGTCCTATAATATGATGAACTGGTATTAATGGTTTTCCTGTTACTAAAGATATTGTTTTAGCAGCTTGTACTCCTATTAAAAGACTACCTATTAGTCCTGGACCATATGTTACTCCGATAGCGGTTATGTCTTCTAGTTTCATATTTGCTTTAGATAGAAGTTCTTCTAAAACAATTGTTATATTTTCAATATGGTTACGGCTAGCTATTTCAGGGACTACTCCTCCATAATTTTTATGAATATCTATTTGACTTAGTACAATGGTTGCTATTTCTTCACTACCATTTTTAACAATACTCATACTTGTTTCATCACAACTTGATTCTATTCCTAATATATATACATCTTTCATTTACATCACCTGTTTTTCCATTAGTATAGCATCTTCATCTCCATAATAGAACTTTCTTAGGGCTACTTCTCTAAAGCCAAACTTTTTATAGAGATTTCTGGCTATTTCATTGCTTACTCTTACTTCTAGAGTTATGTTTACGACATGTTCTTCGATAGCTATACTTATTAATCTACTCATTAATTTATTTCCTATTTTTTGACCACGATACTCTGGCTCAACAAGAATATTATCTATTTCCATGCGGTCATAAATAAGGGAATATTTTAGATAACCTAGTACTTTATCTTCTTCAATATATTCTATATATTTTACATAAGGACTTGGGTCATCTTTTATTACTTCTCTTAACATTTTTTCTCCATCGCTTCAGGTAGTTTTAGATAGATAGGGTTCACACCATGTGGATTTTCACTTTCTAGATTCTTTGTATATGATAGAATTTGTTCTACTTGATATGGTGTTGTTTGTTCTATGACTACTGGGGAATATTTTTCTTTTAGTTCTTCTACTTCTTTAAAGGAAGTAAACTTCTCTTCAATAGTATTATATTCTTTGTCATATACGCCAACATAATAATTATTGTGTTTGGCATCTATTGTTGTTAATAGATAATCTCCAGTATGGCCTAGGACTCTTGCTTTTAAAGATGTTATGGTTACAATTCTTATTTTTTCGATATAAGCAAACATCTTGGCTATGGTTACTCCTATTCGGATACCGGTAAATGATCCTGGTCCATTTACGACGATTATTTCATCAACATTATCTGGGGATAAGTTATTGTTTTTTAGAATATCACTTATATACTGAGTTACATATATAGAATGTTTTCCTGGTATGTATTCATGTATTTGAGATAGTTCTTTTCCTTCTTTTACTAAGGCAATAGATACATCTTCAAGTGATGTATCTATAAATAAACTTATCATATTATGGCCTCACATATATTTACATATTTTTCCCCATGTGGTTTTAATATTAATATTCTTGTATTATCATCTGCGATTTTGATTTTAATATCTAATCTTTCTTCTGGTAAGATATCTTTTATCATATCAGCCCATTCTATTATGGTTACTCCACCTTTATCAAAGTATTCTTCTATTCCTATATCTTCATGTGAATCTTCTAATCTATATACATCCATATGATATAATGGTAATTCTCCGACATACTCTTTTATTATTGTAAATGTTGGAGATGTTATTTCATCTATTCCCATAGCATGAGCAAATCCTTTAGTAAACATTGTTTTTCCACTACCTAAATCACCATTTAAACATATTACCATATTAGGAAACTTTTCTGATTCTATGTTTTGTGCAATTGCTATTGTTTCATTATCACTATGTGATGTTATTTTGTATTCTTCCATCTTTCTTCACCTTTCTTTTTGTCATATTTATTATAACAAATATTACATACAAAATACAATAGTTTTATATTTTTTTTACATTATTATTTTATTTTTAATATCACTGTAAGTCTTATGTAGTCTTACAGTGCTACTTATAGCCAATATTTGTATTGCCTATAAGTAGTATATCAACCATATCTATTATATAGAAGCAATGGATATATACTTAAATATTGTTTGTTAGAGAGACAAATATTTTTGGCTCACTAACACCACGGAAAACTTAAATTTATTTAAGTTTGAAGTGGAAAAAAATAACCTAGAATTAATCTAGATTATTTTGATTCTTCAAGTGTTACTTCAGAAGTTAACTCTTTACCATTTCTGTTGTATGTTACTGTTACTTTATCTCCTGGATTATGTTTATATAATTCATAACGAAGTTCTGCTACTGAAGATATTTCTTCTTTTTCTAATTTAGTTATGATATCACCTTTCTTTAATCCGGCTTTTTCTGCTGGTGAAGATGATACTACTTCTAGAATTGCTACTCCTTTTTCAACACCTTTTGGTAAAGTTATTCCAGCCTGCCATAAGTAATAACTATCTGTTATATCTAACATACTTATTCCAATATATGGTCTCTTTACTGATTCACCTTTTTCGATAATACCAGCATATGATAGAGCGTCTTCTATTGGGATAGCAAAGCCCATTCCTTCGACACTATAACTTGTTGTTGAACTTGTTTTTTCCTGAGTAAGTTTTAAAGATGTTACTCCTATTACTTCTCCATTTACATTACATAATGGACCACCACTATTACCTGGATTTAAAGCAGCATCTGTTTGTAATACTTTCATATAGTAATCAGAATTACTTCCGGAGAATGATACTGCTACTAAACGATCTTTTCCTGATAGGATTCCTTTAGTTACTGTACCACTATAAGTATCACCAAGTGGAGCTCCTACAGCAAAGGTTGTGTCTCCTAATTTTATATTATCTGTGTTTCCTAATGTCGCTACTTGTTTTATACTTGCAGCACTTACTGTTAATACTGCTATATCTGAATATGTCTCTCCGCCTAATATTTTAGTATCTGCTGATGTTCCATCACTAAAGATTACTTTAGCAGAGTCTCCTCCTGATATAACATGGTTGTTAGTCATTATATAGGCTGTTGAGCCTTCTTTTTTATAGACAAAACCTGTTCCTGTTGATACTGCTTTGCCATCTTTATAAGTGGCTACGGTTACAGTGGCATCATATATTTTATCTACTGCTCCGGATATGCTATTTTCATTTATTGTATAGTTTCCCCCTTTAGTTACTGAATTTGTTGTACCTCTATTTAATTGATTTATTACTAGATATGTCCATACTGAACCTCCAATAAAGGCTACTAATACTAAAAGAGGTATTATTATTTTATTATTTTTCTTATTCATTATTATCACCTACTTATCTATTATTTCTATATAATTTTCTGGAAATCCCATTCTATCTAATATTTTACTTATTGGAATGGTATCCACTCTTCCATCTAACAATTCTATTTCATATTCTATTTCTTTCATCATTAAACGAAAGGCTTTTTTATTTAGTAATATTTTAAAGATTATAATTACTGCAAATAAGTCATTTTTACCATAAATATATTCGCCATCCATCTTTGGTATTTCCATTAGGCCATGATATTCTGTATCTGGTATTACTCTTTCAGTTTTATGTTCAAACACGATATCTTCATGAGCACATAAATTTCGATAGTTGGATAGTATTATTAGTATATCTGATAAGACGCTTGGAGTAGTATCAAAAACTTCTGCTACTTCTATTTGGTCTTCTTTCTTTAATATGGTATATAATTCACAAACTATTCCGAATGATAATACTTTTACTAAAACCCATAAGGGAATATAACCGTAGTTATTTATGTAGTGTATTGTAGCATTATGGGTGGTAGCATTAATTCTTATTTGTCTTTTCATCTTATCAATTAAGTCACGAACACGGCGTGCTTTATCATGATCTTGAGTGAAGTTTTTAGGATTTAAATAATCTTTTTCCCGATATCCATACTTCTTGGATAATTGATATGATATTACTGATTTTAATTGATTTTCGATAACAAGTACATTTTTAAATATTATATTTCTAAAATTCCTATCAAATGTGAATAATGAGTATATTTCATTAAAAGTTGTACCGGGTATGAATTTTCTTTCCTTTTGTGATATAAGGAAGGCGTGACGATAACCCATTAAAAAGAAATAGTTTTCTCTGAGTAGGGTATCTTTAACGACATTTTCATCTTCAATTATAAGACCTTTGTTTTTTAATATTTCTACTTGTTCATTTATTGTCTTAAAATTTTTCTCCACAATATCAACTCCCATTATTCTGTATTAAAGTATATCATAGTTTTGAAAAAAATGATATATTTTTTGTTATTTTTTTGAAAAATAAAAGGAATACATCTACTACTGGAGTTTAAAGTATATTCCTTTTTTTATTAAAATATCTGAAGAATTATAGTCTAATGGGACATAGCCATCTTTTAGTAGTTCTTCAATTACTATCATGTTATAGTTGGCTGCGAATAAGAGATTTATGACAAATAACATTGCTATACATATGATTATGCCTATTACAAATGGGATAAAGCACATTATTAAAGTTGATACTGCTACTTCAGTCATTAACATGATATAAAACATTTTATAATTCTTTTTCTTGATTGGATATAAGAATCCTAGGTAAACCATTTCTGGTATAAAGCCATAGTCACATTCTACTGGTGGTGTATATTCATCATATTTTAAATATATTTTTTGCATATATTATCACCCTTCTTAGTCTCTACTAGAAGTATACACTATTTTTGTATTTTTTGAAAGGGGTTTTATTTATTTTGATAATATTTTTCGATTGAATCACTAATTAGGGTTATTAATTTATTTTGATAATTGCTGTCTCTTAAA
>CAKPIH010000001.1 GCA_934162325.1 uncultured Bacilli bacterium | reverse complement strand
AAAAAGAGCGAAGCAGTACAACTAGGCTTATTTGTACTACTTCGCCCATAAATAAATCAGATATAAGTTTTTCTAATCTAATTATAAACTATTTAGGACAAAATTACTAGTTGGTATGCTTTAAATAATCTTCTAATTCATTGATTTTAATTTTATTACCAAAGTTTTTGATATAAACATCATTAGAATAATTAAAAACAAGAAACATTATATTATTGATAATTACTTTGTGAGGTTCAACATAAGCCAAATTAGATTTATCAATTTTTCTAATACTTCCATTTATAAATGTAGGAGTAGTATTACAAAAATCACAAATAAACTCTAATTTCTTTTTAAGTGATTCATCAATAGGTATTTCTTGTTTGATAATATTAATCATAAACACCATCCTTTCTTTAGGATGATTTCTTTGTAAGACACAAAAAAACCAATCTTTCGATTGATTTCTATATATCAAGTTCAAACTAAATAGTTCGAACAGATTCGTCAATGGAGCAGATGAGGGGAGTCAAACCCCCGTCTCAGCCTTGGCAAGGCCGAATTCTAATCGTTGAACCACATCTGCAATGAATATATATTTATTATATTAAAAAAATATTAAAAAATCAACTGTTTTTATTAAAAAAAATTAAAAAATAATGTATAATAGGTATTAGGTGATAATTTTATGTTTGAGAATTTAAGTGATAGATTGCAAGATGTGGTTCATAAGATTAAGGGCTACGGCAAAATAACAGAAGAAAATATTAGTGAAATGATGAGAGAAATTAGACTTTCTTTATTAGAGGCTGATGTTAACTATAAAGTAGTAAAAGAGTTTACAAATAATGTAAAAGAGAAGGCTTTAGGTGAAGAGGTTAATAAGAGTCTTAATCCTGGGGAGTTGTTTGTTAAAATTGTTAAAGATGAACTTACTGAGTTATTAGGTGGAGAGAATACTCCTCTTAATATTAGCGGTAATCCTGCTACTCTTATGTTAGTGGGACTTCAAGGAAGTGGTAAAACTACTACAATTGGAAAGCTTGCTAATTATCTTAGGAAGAATAATAAGAAAAAACCTTTACTAGTAGCTTGTGATGTATATAGGCCTGCTGCTATTGACCAGTTAAAACAAATTGGTAAGGAACTTAATATTGAAGTTTATTCTGAAGGTAAGGGTAATCCTGTAGAAATATCTAAAAATGGCATTAAATATGCTAAAGATAATGGATATGATTATGTTCTTATTGATACTGCGGGTAGATTACAAATAGATGAATCTTTAATGGATGAACTTATTAATATTCAAAAAGAAGTTAATCCTGATGAAACTATTTTAGTAATAGATTCAATGATGGGACAAGATGCTATTAATGTTATTAATGGCTTTAATGATAAGATTAAACTTAGTGGTGTTATTTTGACTAAACTTGATGGTGATACTAGAGGTGGTGTTGCTTTGTCAGTTAAGCATCTTACTAATCTTCCAATTAAGTTTATTGGTGTTAGTGAAAAGATGGATGGTCTTACTCCTTTTTATCCAGAGAGAATGGCTTCTAGAATACTTGGAATGGGTGATATTTTATCTATAGTAGAACAAGTACAAAGTGAAATTGATGAAAAAGAGGCAGAGAAGACTGCTAAAAAGATGATGAAAGGTAATTTTGATTTAGAGGATTTTTTAGTTCAACTAAATCAAATAAAAAAGTTAGGACCACTTGAGAATCTTTTAAAATTACTTCCTGGTGCTAAAAAGATGGGACTTAATAATGTTAATATTGACCCTAAAATTATGAAGAGAACAGAGGCTATCGTTCTATCAATGACTCCAGAAGAGAGAAGAGATCCTAGTATATTAAAAGCTAGTAGGAAAAAGAGAATCGCAGATGGTTCTGGTACTACTGTTACTGATGTTAATAAACTACTTAATCAGTTTGAAGAGATGAAAAAAATGATGAAAATGATGGGAAATGGTAATTTTAAAATGCCATTTTAGGTGTTGATATGAAAGTACTTACTATAAGAGAGCCTTGGGCTAGTTTAATTATTAATGGCTATAAAGAATATGAGTTTAGAAGCTTTAAGACTAATTATAGAGGTAGGATTCTTATTCATGCAGGGCTTACTTTAGAGAAGAATAATGCTATAAAGTTTAATAATTATAATCTTGATTATGGCCATGGAGAAATAATAGGAGAAGCTTATATTACTGATTGTATTTTAGTTACTGATGAGTTTGAAAATAAATTATATGGTATTAATCCTTTAGTATATGGAAAGAGTGAACATTCAAGAATTTATGCTTGGAAGTTAGAGTATGTTATTAAATATGATAAGAGAATATCATGTAAAGGGAAATTAGGACTTTGGAATTTTGATATTGATAATTTATAAAAACTAGACTTCTTTACTATCTATCTATGTTAATAATTCATATTATAATGTAGATAGGAGGATAAATTATGAATTTTAGTGATGGTTTTAATCAAGGTATGTATGATGGTGATATTGATATTAATATAACTAATACTAATCAAAATGTTAATGATAATACTAATATGAATTATAATAGTGGTGGCGGTCAAATGATGGGGGATTCTGTAATGGGTTCAGTTATGGCTCCTGTTGTAGAAACACCTAGAGAAAGAGTTGTTTATAGAAATATTTATCATACTGTACCTCATGTATGTCCTATAAATACTAGAATTGTTAATAATCATATTTATAGACATACTTATCAACCAAGATATAGCTGCTGCGAAGAAAATACAGTTACTAATGAACAATGTGGTAGCTGCTGTCAATTTAGATAATTTATTATTTTAAAGAGCCTATGCTCTTTTCTTTTTAATTTTGTGCTAGTAGTGTTATAATTATAGAGAGGTAATATGTTATGGATGAAAAGATTAAAAATATATTAGATAGATTATCTAAATCTAAATTTAGAAGTAGTTTTCATTTAAATGATAAGGATATATTGTATATAGAAGATAAAGGTATTGATAAAATAAGAAACCATGCTTATGATTTTGTTACTAAAAGACTTGCTGATACTTCTAATGTTACTGATGGTAAACAAACGCCAATGAAGGGTCATCCGGTATTTATTGCACAGCATGCTACTGGTACATGTTGCAGGAGATGTTTAGAAAAATGGCATCATATTAGTAAAAATAAAAATATGACTGATGATGATATTAAATATGTTGTTGATATTATTATGTTGTGGATAGAAAAAGAATATAATAATTATAAAAAGACCACTTAGCGTGATCTTTTATTTTGTTCGTATAATTTATCTATATCTTTATATATTTCTTCTGTACTTGTGGTACTATCTTCTAATGATTTATTTGTAAGTAAAGTAATTTTATCTAGATTCGACATTGTATATATAAATGAATATATATTACTTTCTATAGTGTTTTTAATATTGTTAGGATCACCAAATGGACCAATAGGGTTGCCTCCCATAGGAGATAATTCTACTAATATATTACCGGGATATTTTTGCCTTAACTGATCATTTACACTTATTGCTCTGCCACTTTGACCTTTTTTGATATCATAATTTCCATTGTTTTTTATTGTATGTTCTTGATAAAATTTGCTTAATAAGTAATTATAATTTGTTATAAATCTGTCATTATTTTCTGGTCTTTGATATATTAATCCTCCAACACTATGGTAATTTAAAAATGCTACACAATTGTTTTTGAGTGATTTTAGTAAATTTTCTAGTGAAATAATTTCAATTTCTTGAGTAAAATTTTTGCTTTGATTATTACCAGGGTGTCCTATTGGAGATGGAATATCTGCTCTTATATTGTTATATGCTATAGTTTTATTAAGGGTTCCTTCTTTTTTTATATTAATCTTGGTATTGGCATTTAGGTCAATACCATTTCCATTGCTTGCCCAATCGATGATACTGCCTTTGGGATGATGAATTAGTATTTCACCAACGCTATCTTTTAAGATGCTATAACCTTTTATTGAATTATTATTTATTTCTTCAAATATTTTTTGATGTTGCTTAAAAGGGTTGTCTCTATTTATTGTGTCGTTGCGAAAGGCTTTATAGTAGTCAAAACAGAACTTTATTTTTTCACTGTCAGTACTATTTTTTCCTAATCTTTCTTTTATTGCTGAAGATATTACAACGTATCCTTCAGGATTTAACATAGGTATAAAGTGTATTGTTAAATCTTCAAATACAATATTATTTTTTACTAAGTAACTCATTAAATTTAAAACAAAAGTTACTGTTATTATTTCATTAGCGTGCTGAGAACCTGCTACTACTACTTGTTTTGAACCATTACCTAAAGTAAAATGTCTTATTGGTAATTTTTCATTACTTGTATATCCAATAGGGGATACTTCAGTTATTATAGTGTTATTAAAACTATCCATTAGTTTTTGACATTTATTATAATCTAAAATCATATTACTTCTCCTTTATTATTTCTAATACTGTTTCTTTATCGTTAAAATGAGTTTTATTATTTCCTATTATTTGATAATTTTCATGACCTTTACCTAATATTAATAATATATCATTATTTGTTAACATGTTTATTCCTTTGTTTATGGCTTTTTTACGATCTAATTCAATGATGTAATTATTATTTATTTTTTCTTTTAGTAGGTCATTTATTATTTGATTAGGGTCTTCATCACGGGGATTATCATTTGTAAATATAGTTTTATCTGATAGACTTAGTACTAAATTACCCATTTCACTTCTTTTAGTTCGATCACTACCGGTTCCTCCACCACATCCAACAATGGTAATTATTTTATTTGGATGTAATTCTTTGGCTGTATTTAATACATTTGCTATTCCATCTGGTGTATGAGCATAATCTATAATTATATTGTTATTATTATAAGAAATATTTTCCATTCTTCCTTTAGGACCACTAACGATGGTTAAAACATTATTTATTTCTTCAAAACTATAACCAATTTTATTTAAAACTATTATACTTGCTAGACTATTATATATATTATGTTTTCCTAATAGTTTTGTTGTAAATGTATATTCTTTGTTATTATTTACTACTGTGAATGTATTATTTTGAGTTGTTATTTTATATTCTTTTACATAGTAATCTCCATTATTTAGACTATATGTTATATTATTATTTTCTTTTAATATAAAATAATCTTTATAATTATCATCATTATTTATGATAGCATATTTATTATTTCTTAACATGGTAAATAGTTTTTGCTTTGCTAGGGCATAATTTTTCATGGTTTTATGATAGCCTAAATGTTCATGGGTTAGGTTGGTAAAAATTGCATAATCAAATTTTAAACCTTCTAATCTGTTTTGAGCTAGCCCGTGGGAACTTGCTTCTATACAAACAAATTCACATCCTTCTTTTTTTGCCTCGATTAATAATTCATATATGTCTAATATTTCTGGTGTTGTATTTGGTAATTCTTTAATGAATTTATTTATATAAAAGCCATTAGTTCCTATATAGGCTGTTTTTCTTCCTAACATATTTAACATATTATGAAGAAGCATACATGTTGTTGTTTTGCCATTGGTACCAGTTATGCCGATTAATTTTAAATCTTTTATTTCTTGATAGTAATTTTCATATAAATATTTTACTAAATATTCTTTAGTATTATCTACTAATAATGTTTCTACTGGATAGTTTCCATATTCTGCTACTACTTTGGTAGCGCCATTTTTTATGGCATCATTAATATACTTATGGCCATCATTATTTGTTTTTAGTGCTATAAATGTATCTCCTTTTTGTATTTTTTTTGAATTATATTTAATATTCATATAGATTACCTCCAACTACATATATTATATATTATTATATGATAATTGTAAATTGTAATTAAAATGTTTCATTTTTAGACTATTTTTAGGCTAAAAATGACCTAAAAAGATTACAAGCTTTTTAGGAAATTAATATATTATACTAAATTTAATACTTATGTTTGTTTATACAAGTGTATCAACTTTATTTAATTAGATACTATATAGTAAAGTAAAGTACTTTTAGATATGAAAACTTTAATAAAACTATATTGACTTTGTACTATATATAGTTTATACTTTTGTCGCAATTGCAAGGAAAGAAAAAAATTAATTTTTTGAGGGAGGTTTTATTTGAAAAAAATATTAATATTTATTGCGGCACTATTTGTTTTTGTTGGTAGTGTTAAAGCAGAAAATGTTACATTGGTAAAAGATGTATATGATAATACTTATGTTTATTATTACGATAGAAGTATGGGTAAGACTAGATATTTACATGCTAGCAAATATTTATTTGGTAATATCCCTGCTTATTGTATAGAACTTGGAAAAGATATTGCTAGTTTTGATTATACTATGACTAATTCTTTTGATGGTGTTAATATAAGTAAAGAAGATCTTGAGTATATAAAACTACTTAGTTATTATGGTTATAATTATCCTGGTCATGATACTGATAGATATTATATGGCTACGCAAGGTCTTATTTGGAAGAGACTTGCTAGAACTTCAATTAAATTTACTATTGGATTTAATCCTGATACTTTTTATAATTTAACTAATGAAGAGACCGCTATTAATGTTTTGGTTAATAGACATAATATTAGGCCATCTTTTGATAATGCTAATATTGATGTTATTAGGGGTAATGAAACAGTTCTTGAAGATGAAAATGAGGTTTTATACTTATATTATTCTGATGATGATAATGTTGTTATAGATGGTAATAAGTTAATTATTAAGAAAGATTTTGATAAAGATAATATTGTTTTGAAAAGACATAATTATACTAATAAAGAATTCTTTTTATATACTTCAGGTAATTCACAAAAGATGATGTCTTCTGGGGGTATTACTAATAGTACTAGTAATTTAAATATTAATCTTATAAGTGGTAGTATTGAGATTGAAAAACTTGATAAGGAGACATTAAGTGTTAATCCGCAGGGGGAAGCTAGTTTAAATGGTGCTATTTATGGATTATATGATTTTGGTAATAATTTACTGGATACTTTTGTTATTGGCAGTAAAAATAAGATTGAAAATTTACCTCTTGGTAGATATTATATAACGGAAATTACTCCAGGAGAGGGATATTTGCTTGATGATAAGATTTATGTTGTTCAATTAGATAGGGATAATTTAGATATTAAAAGAACGGTATATGATGAAGTTATTAAGAGAAAAGTTGAAATATTTAAAGTATATGCTAGTAATGAAACTGGTTTTATGGTAGGAGAAGAGAATATTCAGTTTGATATTTTTGATGAAGATAATAATTTGGTTACTTCAGTTACTACGGATAGTGATGGCTATGCTAGTACTTATTTGGTATATGGTACTTACACTATTAAGCAGGTTAATTCTACTTTTGGATATTATAAGATAGATGACTTTAAGGTTACTATTGATAGAGAGGATGATAGACCAATATTTAAACTTATCTCTGATAGTAAGATTACTGGTAAAGTTAGGGTTATAAAGAAATACTATGATACAAATGATAATATTATTAATGGAAAGGCTAGATTTAGAATATTTGATGTTAATAATAAGAAATATGTTTCATTTAAAGTTAGTTATCCTAGAGAGGAAGTTATTGATACTTTTGATATAGATAATAATGGTACTTTTATGACTCCTGATGTATTAGAGCCTGGTAAATATATTTTATATGAAGTGGATACTGATATGGATGGTTACTTATATAATAAAGAAGGAATTTCTTTTACTATTGGTGAAGATAGTGATATGATTAAAGAAAATGATGATATGGTATTAGAACTATATTTTTATAATAAGAGAGTTAAGGGTACTTTGAATATTACTAAGTATGGTGAGAATATTAAATATAATGATGATAAATATTATTATAATAATGATGTTTTACTTGATGATGTAGTCTTCTACTTATATGCTAAAGAAGATATTTATGAAAATGCGAAGCTTATTTATAGTAAAGATGATAAAGTTAATGAATGTACTACTAATGATGGTAAATGTAAGATAGAAAATATTCCTCTTGGTAATTATTATTTGAAAGAGATTTCTTCTAGTGAAGGTAATGTTTTAGATAATACAGAGTATAATATTAGTTTTAGTTATAAAGATCAATATACTGAGAATATTGTATATAATTTAGAGGTTAAGAATCATTTACCTAAAGGTAAGATAGTTATTAATAAGTATGAGACTGGTACGAAGAATGGTATTAGTGGTACTTTGATAGAAATTAGAAATATAAATAATGAAATTATATATAAAGGGTATACTGATAAAAATGGTAAGATTATTTTAGATGATATGTTATATGGTAAGTATTATGTTTCTGAAGTAGAGGCTAGTACTGGATATAGATTAGTACAAGATAAAATATACTTTGAAGTAGGAGATAAAGACGTTAATATTGATATTTATAATGAAAGAATTAAAGTTCCTAATACTGGTATTTCTTTTGGAATTAAAGATATATTTGTTGTAGTTTGTTTTATTTCTTCATTAGGAGGTATATTATTAAAATATAAGAATAAATATATTGTTATAGTGGGTTTATTTGTTATTATTACTTCTATTTTATATTTTGGATTAAAGATTTATAACTATTATAATGATATTAAAAATAATGATAAGGCAGTAGAAGCAGTACTTAATAAAAAGATTGATAGTTTAGATAATTTGAAATATAGATATAAGGCAGTATTAGAGATTCCTTCAATTAAGTTAAAGAGAGGAATACTAGATATTGATAATAAGTATAATAAGGCTAAATATAATATTGAACTTATTAAAGAAAAAGATGATATTATAGTACTTGCTTCGCATAATGGTAATAATTATAATTCTTATTTTGGTAATCTTAAGAATATTTCATTAGGAGATACTATTAATTATTATTATGATGGTAAAATTTATAAATATATTTATACTGATAGTTATGATATTAAGAAAGATGGTTATGCTGATATATATAGAAAGAAAGGTAATAAATGTATTGTTTTAGTTACTTGTAAAGATGGAAGAAATGATGGTCAAACTGTATTTATTGGTTATTTAGATGAGATTTTAGAATACTAAAAAGGTGAGGATTTTTTCCTTGCTTTTTTATATATATCGTGATATTATTATTATAGGTGAGAGGTAAGAAATGGCTAAGAAGAAAAATATCAAACTTACAGAACACATATCATATTGTATTATAGATAGTACTATTTATTTATTTCAAAATAATATTAATTTATCTGAAGATGAGATAGAGATATTATATAAGAAACTTACTTTAATTATTGAAGATAATGGTATTTCTTATATAAATATATCTGCTAGTAAGATTGAAGATAGAAAAGAAATGTATCAGAAACTTGGTTTTTCTTTATCTTATTATGATGTTAATAAACTTAATGTTTTATATGATGGTAAGAAGAATAAGAAAGATTATAGATGTTATGGTATTATGACTAAGAAAGATTTTTTTGATAAAATTAATAACAAAGAAGATAATGCTGAAAAGCATGATAGAGTGATTAATTCTAATTCTGGTTATGTATATAATTTATTCCTTTTGTTTGGAAGTATTATGTTTCTTTGTTATTTATGTGTACAAGGGGCTATTTATTTGGTTAAATAGAATGGAGGAATGTTTATGACATTAGATAGTGTATTAGTGATACTTAGAGCGATTATTGATATTTCGCTTGTTTGGATGGTTATTTATTTTATTCTTAAAAATATTAAGAACAATGTTAAGATGATACTTTTGTTTAAGGGTGTATTTGTAGTTTTGATTGTTAAAATTCTTAGTGATACGCTTAATCTTACTACGATTGGATTACTTTTAGAATATGTAATTATGTGGGGACCACTTGCTCTTATTATTATATTTCAACCAGAAATTAGAAGTATTCTTGAGCATATTGGTAGAAAGCAATTACTAGGAAGACATAAAGTACTTACTTTGGATGAGAGAGAAAAATTAGTATATGAGGTTATGTCGGCGGTTGATTATCTTAGAAAAAGTAGAATTGGTGCTTTAATTGTATTAGAGAGAGATATTAGTTTGAATGAATATATTGAAAGAAGTAAACCTATATATGCAGATATTTCTTCAGAACTTTTAATATCAATATTCTTTCCAAGAAATCCTCTTCATGATGGTGGAGTAATTATTCAAGGTAATAAAATTACTTCAGCAGGAGCGGTATTTCCAATAAGTATTAATAGTAAAATTAGTAAGAAACTTGGTACTAGACATAGAGCTGCGATTGGAATAAGTGAAGAATCTGATGCTATTGCTATTGTAGTTAGTGAAGAGACTGGCAAAATTTCAATTGCTGTAGGAGGTAATTTAAATTATAATCTTTCTCTAGATGATGCTAGAATGATTTTAATTGAAGAACTTAAACCTAAGAAGGAAGTTCTACTCGATGATGAATTTGAAGAAGAGGAGGAAGATAATAATGAAAGGGCTTAAAAAGATTATTAAAGCTATTAAGAAATTTTTTCTAGGTATCTTTAATTTTATTGATAGAGTTATTGTTACTCCAGTTACTAAGTTTGGATTATTCTTAGGTGAAAAAACTGATAAGAATGCTGGTAAATTTGAGAAGTGGCTAAATAAGAAAAATACTTTGGTGTTTATTTCACTTTTTATGGCATTACTTTTATTCTTTTATGTTGATAATCAAGCAAGTACTGTAATTGATAGTGCTGCTGAAGTGCTTCATAATCAGACGGTTGAGGCTACTTATAATAAAGAAGCTTATGTTGTTGAGGGTATTCCTGAGACTGCTGATGTTACTTTGATTGGTAGAACTGTTGACTTATATCTTGCTAAACAGTTATCTACTGGTAAAGTTAGTGTTGATTTATCTAATTTGAAGGAAGGTACACATAAGGTTGATTTGAGTTATGAGAGTTCTATTAATTCTGTTACTTATAAGTTAGATCCTTCTTCAATTACGGTTAATGTTTATCCTAAGGTATCACAAACTAAGACAGTTACTATTGATGTTATTAATAAGGATAAATTAGATAGTAAACTTTCTGTTCAATCTGTTACTTTAGATAAGGAAGAAGTTATTATTAAGGGTACTGATGATGAGAAATCTAGTCATAATATAAATAAAGTTGCTACGGTTAAAGCACTTGTTGATGTTGGTAGTATTGTTGATCCTAAGGCTGGTGTTAATACTGTTGATAAAGTTAAATTAGTAGCGTATGATAAGTATGGTAATGTTGTTGATGTTGAAATTGTTCCTGAGACTGTTACCGCTACTGTTAATATTGAGTCTTATAGTGGTACTGCTAAACTTAAGGTTATTCCTAAAAATATAGATAAGATATCATTTGGTAAAGCTATTAGTTCTATTACTACTTCAGTAAATGAGATTAGTATTTATGGTGATCAAGAAACAGTAAATAAATATAGTGAAAGTTATATTCCTATTGAAGTGGATGTAGCAGGTCTTACTGATAATAAGACTTATACTGTTGTAGTTCCTAAACCAGAAGGTATTAGAGAAGTATCTGAAAAGACTATTACGGTTAAGATTAGTATTGGTAAAGAAGAATCTAAAGAAGTAGATGATATTAAAATAGATGCTATTAATCTTGGACCTAATTTGAAGGCTGGTGCTATTGGAGAAAATTCTTCTAAGACAACGGTAGTGGTTAAAGGTACAAAAGAGGTTCTTGATGCTATTGATAGTACTACTATTAAAGCAACAGTTGATTTATCTGGACTTGGTGAGGGTGAACATACTGTTAATGTTAAAGTAAGTGGTGAGGAAGTTAAGGCTAATTACTTTGCTAAGACAACAAAGATTAAAGTTAGAATTACTAAAAGTTAATGATGTATTTTGACTTGTTTTGTCGAATATAATGAAATTATTTTGGTTATGTGTTATTCTTTTAATAGAGGAGAGGATAATATGCCAGGTTATATATTAGTTGAAGATATTTTTGATGAAATGAGTCAGAATATTAGTTATATTAAACTTAATTGTTACTTGAAAGAAAGAAGAAAAAGTTAATTTCTTCTTTCTTTTCTTACTATTTTGTTGTATAATTTTTATATGAGGTAGGTGTTAAATATGGGAAGAAAGAAAAAAGTAGAGAGTACAGAAAATAAAACTATTAAATTAGAAAATAATAAGAAGAGGAACTACAATGTATCAGAAGGCTTCTATTACATATTGGGGTTAGTACTAGCTTTAGTACTTATTTTTGCTACTGATGAACTTCTTAGTACAGTTAATTATTTATTTGTTGTAATTTTTTCTATAATAGCGGTTATTAGAGTTATTAACTTTGTTATGGATAAGGAATATTTAAAGAAGGATTATTCTGGTATAGTTATGGGTATTATGTGTTTATGGCTTTCTTTATTTACTTTTAAGTATGGTCAATTCTTATTCTTAGAATTACTTCCAGTACTTGTTTCTTTATTATTATTCTTTATGGGTATTAGTAGTCTTATTAAGTATTTTGATAGAAAGGTTACTGCTAATATGATTGTTAGTATTATATCTATTATACTTGGTATTATTCTTATCTTTGTATCTAAGAGTGTTATGTATATATTCTTTAAGATAATTGGAGTATATATATTTGTTATGATTATTCTTGATTTTATTAATTATAAAAAGATTAAAGATAGTAATAGTATTATTAGTGAGTAAAGGCTTAGATTTGTTTCTAAGTTTTTTTAGTCCTTACAAACCTATAGTTTTGTAAGGTATGACTGAACCTTATTGTTTCAGTCATAAAGTATTTGGTTATGTTGTAGTTAGAAAGTTTACACCCTAAATATGATATCTTATAGTTATTCCTATATAGACTTGTAGGCTATATAGGACAGAAAAAGACCTAGGCTTTTTCTGAAAGGTAATATTTTTGATAAAATTGATAAAAAATATGTTCAAATGTTTGATTTTATGATATAATTAATAACTGTGAGAAAAAGAAGGTGTATTTTATGAAAATTAGAAATGTTGCTATTATAGCACATGTAGACCATGGTAAAACTACTTTAGTTGATCAATTACTTAAAAAATCTGGTACTTTTAGAGATAATGAACAAGTTGAAGTTAGAGCAATGGATTCAAATGATATAGAAAGAGAAAGAGGTATTACTATTCTTGCTAAGACTACTTCAATTCATTATAATGGATATAAGATTAATATTCTTGATACTCCGGGACATGCTGATTTTGGTGGTGAAGTAGAAAGAATTATGAATATGGTTGATGGTGTTTTATTACTTGTAGATGCTTATGAGGGTACAATGCCACAGACTAGATTCGTTCTTAAAAAAGCATTAGAAGCAGGGGTTAAACCTATTGTTGTTATTAATAAGGTAGATAAACCTACTGCTAGAGTAGAGAAGGTGCTTGACGAAGTTATTGATTTATTTATCGAACTAGGAGCTAGTGAAGAACAACTTGATTTTAAGGTTGCTTATGTTAGTGCTTTAAATGGTACTGCTAGTTTAGATCCAGATATTAGTACACAAAGTGAAAACTATGATGATATTTTTAATTTAATTATTAATGAGATTCCTGAACCTAATGCTAATCCAGATGGTAATTTACAATTTCAACCTGCACTTTTAGATTATAATGAATATGTTGGTAGAATTGGTATTGGTAAAGTTCATAGTGGTACTTTAAAAGTTAATGAAATGGTATCTTGTGTTAGATTAGATGGTAGTATTAAACAATTTAGAATTCAAAAATTATTTGGTTTTGATGGTCTTAAGAGAGTAGAAATTAATGAGGCTAAGGCTGGGGATATAGCGGCAGTTGCTGGTCTTATGGATATTTCTGTTGGTGAAACGGTATGTAATGTTGGTAAAGAAGAGGCTCTTCCTATACTTAGAATCGATGAACCTACTTTAAAAATGACATTTATGGTTAACAATAGTCCTTTTGTTGGTAGGGAAGGTTCTATTGTTACTGCTAGAAAAATTGGTGAGAGATTATTTAAAGAAACACAAAAAGATGTTAGTTTAAAAGTAGAAGAGTCTGGTAATGAGTCTTGGGTTGTATCTGGTAGAGGTGAACTTCATTTATCTATTCTTATTGAAAATCTTAGAAGAGAAGGTTTTGAACTTCAAGTATCTAAACCTGAGGTTATTATAAAAGAAATAGATGGTGTTAAGTGCGAACCTTATGAAGACGTTCAGATTGAAGTTAGTGATGACTGTGTAGGTAATGTTATTGAAGCTCTTGGTTTAAGAGGTGGAAAGATGGATAATATGTCTAATGTTAATAATTTGATTAGACTTAATTATACTATTCCTTCAAGAGGTTTAATTGGTTTTAATACTAACTTTATGACTATGACTAAGGGTTATGGTATTCTTAATCATACTTTTAAAGAGTATTTACCTATTGAAGATATTAATTCTACTGAGAGAAAAGTTGGTGTACTTGTTGCTACTGAGGCTGGTAAGGCTACGGCTTATGCTTTAGGCCAATTAGAAGATAGAGGTGTTATGTTTATTGAACCTGGTACTGAAGTTTATGAAGGTATGATTGTTGGTGAATGTAATAGAGAAAATGACCTTGCTGTTAATGTTGTTAAGGGTAAACAACTTACTAATACAAGAGCATCAGGGTCTGACCATACTGTTGTACTTAAAAGACCTAGACCTCTTACTCTAGAATATTGTTTGGATTATATTAATACTGATGAGTTAGTAGAGATTACTCCGGAGAATATTAGACTTAGAAAGTTTATTTTAAATACGGAAGCAAGAAAGAAGTTTGATGCAAAGAAATAACTTCTTTTTTTGATGTAAAAAAATACCTAGATAGGTAGGTATTTAACTTTTGTAAAAAACTTTTTTTACTAATCTTTTTATTCCTTTTGATTCTTTTTTTGCAACATTTTCAATAGTCCAGTATGAATGTTCTTTACCATCTTTATTAATGTAAGTTTTTAAAACATGTTCCCATTTTTCGCCATTAGTGTAATCTCTGCTAATAATTTCATCAATTTGTTCTGTAGATAATGTAAGATCTAATTTTTTATTAAATTCATTTATAAATCTTTTTGCTCTTTCATATCCTCTTTCGGGTATGGTATTTCTAGAATATAATAATTTAAGTGCAACTAATTGTAAAATTCTATGTCTTAATTCCATATCACAATTATGATTATAAATACTTTCTTTTAGTTCGGTAAAGTCTAATTCATTAGTATATTTTTCTTTAAATATTGATAAGAGTTCATCTAAATTTAAATCATCTTTATTATCTATATATTCTTTTAAATTGTAGTCTACTAATACTTTACCGGTTGTATGATCGGCATGAAGTAAAAAGTATGATTCTCTATCTAACCATAAATTTGTTTCTTCTGTTTTTTTCTATTTATTCTCATAAATATTGAAGTTTTCCAACTAACTTTTTTATCTTTTTCATAAACTTGATGTTGTCCCCATCCTTTTGCTCTATATCCACATTCTATTAAACATAATTGATTGTGTGGTAATCTATATAGTAATTGTCTAATACTCATTATATTGGAAATTCTTTTAATATTTTGAAAGTCTATATCTCTAGTTCCTTCAAAGTATTCTAATTCTCTTTCAGGATACTTTATTTCATACCATGTTACAATATTATCAATTAATTCTTGTAATTCTTTTGTGTCAATAAAACAATTATATCCATTTGCTATTGAAATTTTTAACCAATTTAAAAAATCTATATTTTTTTCTATTTCATAGTTTTTGGTATCTTGTTTATAAAATCTTTCTGCTTCTGCAATTGTCATTATAAAACCTCCCTTGTTTTTATTATAACATATTTTTTATTGCTGTGAATAAATTTTTTAATTGTTGAAAAAAATACCTAGATAGGTAGGTATTTAGTTATTTTATTCCTTTACTTTTATATTCATCGAATAGTTCTTTGAATCTAGCAAAATGAATTATTTCTCTTTGTCTTAAGAATAGTAATGGCCCTATGACATCGGGATCATCTGTTAGATTGATTAAGTTTTCGTATGTAGCTCTCGCTTTTTGCTCTGCTGCCATGTCTTCTGATAAGTCGGCGAGTGGGTCTCCGGTTGTTGCAAAATATGATACGGTAAATGGTACGCCATTAGAGTCAGTTGGATATAGTCCATATCCATGTTCGGCATAGTGAGATTCTAATCCAGCTTCTTTTAATTCTTTTAGAGTGGCGCCATTTAGTAGTTGATATATCATAGCGGATATCATTTCAACATGGGCTAGTTCTTCAGTTCCAATATCGGTAAGCAAAGCTTTTCCTTTATCATCTGGCATTGTATATCTTTGATTTAGATAGCGGAAGGCTGCTGCTAACTCGCCGTTAGCGCCTCCATATTGTGTTACGAGATATTTTGCCATACGTAAATCTTTCTTTTTGATGTTAACGGGATATTCTAATGATTTTACATATTTCCACATTATTTTTGCACCTCCCATGGCCATGGTGAATTATTCCATAGCCAAATATTTGTTTGGACGGGACTATTTAGTGTTATAGGTCCATATTTACTTTCATAGATGGTTATTAATTCTTTTTCTTTCTTTAAATAACTATTATATTTGTTTAAGATATTGGTATCATTTGGATATAGATCTAGGTATAGTCCTAATTCGATTATAGCAAATCTATTTTCATCTATTTGTAGTATTAAATCTTCTCT
Source organism: uncultured Bacilli bacterium (assembly GCA_934162325.1). Classification (GTDB taxonomy): domain Bacteria; phylum Bacillota_I; class Bacilli_A; order RF39; family UBA660; genus CAG-302. Next base: position 57,644 of record CAKPIH010000001.1, on the reverse strand, counting down.
TTCATTTGAGGCTTTTAACTCTTGTGGTTTATAGTTTTTGTATTCATCATATAGATTATTAAATAAATTACCTCTCTTGAATCCTATTTGTGAGTCTGCGATACTACTATTGGTGTTTGTATTTGGTATTGTATAATTATTAGGGAACATATTTTGATAGTTCATATCAGTTATCATGGTATTTGGGTTTGTCATAAAGTTCATATCATTATAGTTATTTAAATAATTATAATAATCGTTAAAATTATTCATATTTTTTTCCTCCTAAAATAGGTTATGATACTTAGGTGTTTTGTGTATAGGGTAATTACCTAAGTTGACATAAATAATATATTTTTATATAATCTTATATGAAAGAAGTGATATTAGTGTTTAGTAAGAATAATGAACCTGTAATAATTAGAAATGATAAATTTAAAAAATGTCTTTTATTTATTTCTTTTCCTATATACAATTATAAAGAAGAAGAGTTAAAAGTACTTGGTGATATTCTTTATGAAAGAAGTGAAAAGTATGATACTAAGAGAAAGGTTACTGTTGCTTGTATTAATAATTATTGTTTATTTTATCGTTACCAAATAACTTATATTGGTAATAATGCTTTTTTAGAGTTTATGTTAAGTTATCCTTCTTTTAATAGTTTGAAAAAAGATGTTCTTTTGGATAATTTACTTTTTGCTAAAGAGATGATTTTTAATCCTTATTTAGAGAATGGTTCTTTTCCTAGAAATATAATTGATGAAGATATTAGAATGTACAAAGATAATGTTAAACATAAACTTAAGAATTATGATAGTTATTATCAAAGTAAAAGTAACGCTTTAATAGATGAGGATAATTATCTTATTTCTTCTTTCTTTAGAGACTTATCTTTACTTGATAGTATTACTAGTGAAAGATTATATGATGTTTATAGGGAGATTATTAGTAAGAAACCTTTGGTGTTTTTGATTGGTGATGTTAATGAGAATGAATCTAAAGAATTGATAAAGAAGATTATTCTTGATAATGAAATAAGTAATATTAAATTTAAAACTGATTATCATGTATATGTTAAAGATATTGTTAATGATGTTAAGTTTGTTAGGGAAGATAGTGATTTTTCTACTAGTGGGGTATATTGTAATTATAAAGTAAAAGATATGAACTGCTACAAAGATGAAGTGTTACTTAGTGTAGTTAGAAAATTACTTAGTTCTAATAATTCTGATTTGTTATTTAAGTATTTGAGAAAGGATAATGATTTGGTATATAACGCGGGAGCATATGCTTATAGTTTTGGGACACTTACTTTGTTTTCTTTTGTTGGGAAGAAGAATATTGATAAAGTATTTGAGTTATATGATAAGGCTATGAATGATATATCTGATATTCATTATATTGAGAGTAAACTTCCTTTTTTTGTAGAGGATGCTAAGATAGATGGTGAACTTGATAAAGAAAATTTAAATATTATTCTTTTTGAATATGTTCGTGAATATCTTGGCAATAATCATGAGAAGTATTATGATGTTATTAATAATATTAAGCCTATAGAAGTTAAGAATTTTATTGATAATAGGCTTGTTATGGTTAGTAAGTATATAGGAGTGGGTGTTGATGATGAATAAGGCTAAATTTATTACTTTGGATAATGGACTTACTATTCTTATATATACTGATAAGAGTAAGAGTACTAATCATGTGGAATTATATACTTTTTTGGGTGGTAATCACTATGAATATGTTGATTGTAACGGTAATACTAAGAAAATTAAACCAGGTACTGCTCATCTTTTAGAACATTATGTATTTGAAAATACTATAGATGGTGATTTGTTTGATAATTTAAAAAAATATAATATACTTAATTGTAATGGCGGTACTAATACTGATAATACTTCATACTTTTTTAATACTGTTATTAACTTTTATGAATGTTTAGAGATTTTTTTGAAAGGAATTTATAATGTGTCTTTTTCTAAAGATAAACTTGATAAAACTAAAATGGCTGTTTATAGTGAGATTAGAGACGACAAAGAAAATGTAAGGAATAATATTATTTATAGAAAGTTAAATAATCTATTTACTATTAATAGAAAAACTTTAGGAAGCAGTAGTAGTGTTAATAGTATTACTGCTAATGAACTTAAAAATATTTATGATAGTATTTATATTCCATGTAACCAGTTTCTTGTTTTAGCAGGTAATTTTGATTATGATAAGACTCTTAATTTGGTTAGGGATATATATAAAGATATTTCTTTTAAAAATGATAAAAGACTTCCTAAAGTTAGTGATGTTAAGGAGGTTATTAGAAGAAAGTATATATATAAAGATGATTATAATGATGAAGTTATTTTATCTTTTAAGATTGATATTAGTGATTTATCTAGTTTTGATAGATATAAATTGGATTGGTATGTAGGATTTTTTCTAGATATTAATTTTGCTGAATTTTCTAAGATTAATGAATATGTTAATAATAATTCTAATTATATGGGTGATGTATCTTATTATTTATATTATTTTAATGGGTATTTGATTATTGATATTATTACTCTTACTGATAGAGTTGATGAGTTTGAGAATTTGGTTTTGAATTGTATTAAAAATAGAGACACTGAAGAGAAAGAGGTATTTGATCTTATTTTAAAGGATTCTATTACTAGGATATCAGTTAGAAAGGATAGTATAAGTGATTATGTTGCTCCTATTCAAGAGAATTATATTCGTTTTGGTTATTTAGATGATGATGATATTGATGTTATAAATAAATTTAATTATAATGAGTATGATAAGATTATTAGTAATATTGATTTTTCTAATTATAGTGTTTTTTATAGAAAGAGAAAATAAGTTTATTAGTTTAAGTGTGAACCTTTGTGTTTCACACTTTTTCTTTGAAGTCTTGGGTCTTCAAAGATAATCTAGAGCCTTGTTATAAGTCTCTAGATTAAGTTTTTTTAATTCGATAATTTTAGATTGTATTTTTTTCTTGACAAAGATTTAATTATGTAGTATGATTTAATTGTACTAGTGCAGATAGTACAGTCATATATTGATTATGAAAGGAGATTTTATATGATAAAGATAGATAAATTATCTAAAAAATATGATAAAGATTATGTACTTAAAGATCTTAGTTGTAATATTAAAGATAATTCTATTTATGGTTTAGTAGGAGCTAATGGTTCTGGTAAGAGTACGCTTCTTAGAACTATTATGGGTATATATGAAGCTGATGGTGGTGTTATATCTGTTGATGGTGAAGAAGTATATGATAATGAAATTATGAAACAAAAAATGGTTTTTGTACAAGATGATTTATTCTTTTATCCGGGTTATACTTTAATGGATACTGCTAAATGGTATGAAGCAATGTATAAGGATTTTGATATGAATTATCTTAAGGAATTAGCAGGCTTACTTAACCTTAAACTAGATAAGAAAATTAGTACATTTTCGAAAGGAATGAAAAGGCAATGTGCACTTATATGTGCTATATCTACTAACTGTGATTATATGTTTTTTGATGAGACTTTTGATGGACTTGATCCAGTTATTAGAAATACTATGAAGAAAATTCTTATTAAACAAATGAATAAGAAGAGAACTACTATTGTTATGACTAGTCATAATCTTAGGGAACTTGAAGACATTTGTGATAATCTTGGTTTATTATATCAAGGTGGTATTTTATTTGAGAGCGATATAGATACTATTAAGACAAATATGTTTAAAGTCCAGATATCTTTTGAGAAGAATTTTGATAAAGAAGATTTTGAAGATTTTGATATTTTAAGTTTTAAAAAGCAAGGTAGTGTTGCTACGATTATTATTAAAGATAATGATGGTAAGAGTAAAAATAAGTTAGAGAAGATGAAACCTTTAATACTTGATTATCTTCCACTTACTTTGGAAGAAGTATTTATTTATGAAATGGAGGCATTAGGATATGAATTTAACAAGTTTGTTTAATTTTAATTATTTAAAAGAAAATATTAAGAAGTCTAAAGCTATTATTCTTTTATGTATGTTATTACTTCCTATTCTTAATGGTATTATTCTTCTTATGCATGGTAGTACTGGTGATAATTTTGTTGCTAGTATTTATGATGTATCTGGTATTATATTATTTGGAATGTATATTATACCGTTAGTTCTTTCTATTACTTTATTTAGTTTTATATATAAAAAGGGAGCAGTTGATTTTACTTTATCAATGCCCATTAATAAAAGACAAATATTTTTAACTAATACTATAGGTGGAATGGCTATTATACTTATTATGCAAATTATTAATTTTATTGTTATGTTATTAGTTAGTTTAATATATAGTAATATTATTGTTTCTTATAAGATGTTATTTGATATTTTACTTATGTATTCTATATCCTATATATTTGTATTTGTTTGTACTAATATTGCCGCTAGTGTATCTTCAAATAAGATTACAACAATAGTAGTTACTTTACTTATTATGTTTTTAATTCCATTTATTAGTACATTTATTAATTCTAATGCTTTTACTTATTATGGTAATAGTGATGTTAAAGTTGAATGTGTAAATGATAGTTGTAAGCCAAAAAATTATTATTGTGATACTGTTAAATGTGAAATAGATAAAAAGAATAATATTTATGCTGCTAATATAAGAAAGTATGATAATGTTACTTATACTTTACCTTATGAATTAATAAAAGATAATTTATTTGGAATTGAAAGTGATAATAGAGTAAATACTTCAATTATTAAGATGATTATACTTAGTATTATATATATAATAGTGGGTACAGTGTTATTTAGTAATAAGAGGTTTGAAATTGTTGGAACTTCATTTAGAAGTGAGAAAGTACATATTTTAGTTAGAACTTTAACTACTATTCCTATTGTATGTCTTGCTTATGTTGTACTTAAAAATAGTAGTATATCTAGTTATGATATCTTTTCTATTGTTTTACTGTTTGTACTTATATTTACTTATTTAATTATATATGATTTGATTACAAGAAAGAAAGTTACTAATTTCTTTAAAATGGCTATTTGTTTAGCAATAGTTGGTGGTGTTACTATAGTAGTGGGAACATTAGTGGATGTTGATAGTTATAGTATTAAAGCTAAAGATGTTAAAGAGATTTCTTTCTTAGATGATAATGGTAATGTTATTGGAAGTACTAAGAATACAGAAGTTATTAATAATAGTATATCTTTACTTTTAGATACTGAATCTTTAGATAATTATACTTATAACTATACTATTAAGACTAAAGTAAAAGGTAGTACATATCGTTTTAATATTTATACTACTAAAGATAATTATAATCATATTAATAATATTCTTATTAATGATAAAGAATTTAGTAAAGATTTTAATAAATATAAAAATAATGATATATTTGGTATTAAATATAAAGATGGTTATAATAGAACAAATAATAGTAATCTTTCTGATATGATTGTTAATAAATATAAAAATGATAAGAATATATTTATGAATAATAATAGCGATAATGATTTATTTAATGTTACTCTTTATGTTTATAATGGTTTTAATGTAAAACAAATTGACTTTGATGTAAGTGGAGATAAGAATTTAGAGGTTGGCCTTTTAAGATATTATAATGCTAATACTAAGAAGATGTTTAGTAAGATAAATAGTGATAATGATATATATAATTATTATATAGATGATACTTATTGTATATATAATTTTGAATATTATAATGAAATTAGTAAGTTTATTATAGATAATATAGATGATAATTTTGATATTAATAAAGATTATGGTTACATTAGTACTTATACACATAATGGAAAAAATGTTTTTGTTACTAATAAAGTAGATGAACTTAATTTATTAAAGAGTAAATATGCTTCTCTCGATACTGATGTAGTAATAGATGGGGAGTAGGTGATGAGAGATGAGACAGATTATGATTAATTTGGATTATCAAAGTAGAACTCCAATATATGAACAGATTGTTAATGGTATTGAGAAGTATGTGGCTTTAGGAATTCTTAAAGAGAAAACACAAATTCCTTCGATTAGAGAGATGGCTAGTAATTTAGGAATTAATCCTAATACGGTTAAAAAGAGTTATGATATATTAGAGGGTAGAGGGGTTATTACCACTATTAGCACCAAAGGAACTTTTATATCAGAAGATACTAAGAAGGCTACTAATGAGAAGATTAATAAAGAAATTGATATTATTAGAGGAAAGATTGACGAACTTACTAAGATGGGTATTAGTTATGAAGAAGTTATAGAAAGGATAAAGAAATGAAAATATTAGAAGTTAAAAATTTATGTAAAAATTATGGTAAAGGTAGTACTTTAGTTAAGGCACTTGATGATGTATCTTTTTCAGTAGAAGAAGGAGAATTTGTTGCAATTGTTGGTTCTTCTGGTAGTGGTAAATCAACACTTTTACATATTTTGGGTGCTGTTGATAAACCTACTAGTGGAAAGGTTATTGTTGGGGACGTTGATGTTTTTAAACAAAAAGATGATGCTTTAGCAGTATTTAGAAGAAGGAAAGTAGGACTTATTTATCAATTTTATAATTTGATTCCTATTCTTAATGTTGAAGAAAATATGACTTTACCAATATTACTTGATGGTAAAAGTGTTGATAAGAATTATTTGAAAGAATTAATAGATATATTAGGATTAGAAAGAAGAATTAATCATTTACCTAATGAACTTTCTGGTGGACAACAACAAAGAGTATCAATAGGTAGAGCACTTATTTCAAGACCAGATATTATATTAGCGGATGAGCCTACGGGAAATTTAGATTCTAAGGCTAGTAGAGAGATTATGGATTTACTTAGACTTTCTAATGAGAAATATGGTCAAACTATTATTATGATTACACATGATATGAATTTGGCTAAGACTGCTGATAGAATTATTACATTAGAAGATGGTCATATTGTTAAGGATGAGAAGATAAAATGAGTATTTTAAATAGATTGACGATTAAGAATTTACGCCTTAATAAAAAAAGAACAATTGTTACAATTATTGGTATTATTTTATCGACTGCGTTGATGGTTGGTATTGGATTATTATTCTCTTCATTTCAAGATTTAATGATTAGAGATACTATAGGTTATAATGGTAAATATGAGGCTAATTATAGTGATGTAGATTTAGATAAACTTAATAATATTAAAGATAAAGATTTTACTTACTTCTATGAAAAACCTATTGGTTTTAGTAAAATTGAATCTAGTAATGAATATAAGCCTTATATGTATATTACTAGTGTTAATAAGGAATATTTTAATGAACTTAAATTAGTTGATGGTAGTTTCCCTAAGAATGAAAATGAGGTTGTTATATCTAATCATGTTATAACTAATGGAGGACTTAATTATAAGGTAGGAGATATTGTTACTTTTAAATATGGTAAGAGAAATATTGAAGGAAATGATACTTTAGCTAATAGTGAACTTGTTGATGGTGAGTTTCTTACTAATGAAGGAACCTATACTTATAAAATTGTTGGTATAGTTGATAGAAGTAATTTTGAAAGTTATTCTGCCTCTGGATATACAGCCTTTACAGTTGATGTAAATAGTGACAAGGGAAATGTAAACTTATATGTTATGTTTAATAAGAATAAAAATATTATTAAACAGTCTGAAGAACTAGCTAAAGAATTAAACTATAATGGTGATATTAATTATAATAGTACTTTACTTGCTTTATATGGTGAAAGTACTTATGGTAATGTTATGACTACGATGGTTAGTATGATGATGATTATGCTTGCTTTAGTTAGTATAGGTTGTATTATTGTTATTTATAATTCTTTTGCTATTTCAGTAATGGAAAGAAAGAAGGAATTTGGATTACTTTCTAGTATAGGCGCTACGAAGAGACAGCTATCTCATACGGTGTTTTTTGAAGCAGTAGTTGTAGGGGTAATAGGTATTATACTTGGTATACTTGGAGCTTATATTGGTATTGGATGTGTTATACTTATTATTAATAATTTAATTAGTGATATGTTAGAATATAAATTACATCTTGTTACTAATCCTTTATTTATTATTATTCCAGTAATATTTATGATTATTGTTATTGGGGTATCAGCTTTTATCCCTTCTAGAAGAGCAAGTAAGGTTTCTCCAATTGAAGCTATTAGACAGAATGATGATATTAAAATTAATAAAAAGAAAATTAGAACAAGTAAGCTTGTTTTAAAGTTATTTGGAATTGAAGGAGAGATTGCTCTTAAGAATATTAAGAGAAATAAGAAAAAATATAGAGTTACTATTGTTAGTTTATTTATTAGTATTGTTTTATTTATTTCTTTTTCTTCATATATGAATTATACTTTAAATACTGCTAGTAGTGTGATGGGTGAAGTGCCTTATGATTATCAGATTAGTTATTTTGGTGATGATACTAATAATGATAAGGAAGCACTAGATAAAATTAATGAGATAGTTAAAAGTAGTGATGTTAAAGAATATGTTTCTTATAGTGTTAGTAATTTATCTATAATTGGTAATTATACTTATAGTGATGAATATCTTGACTTTTATAAGAATGCTTATGGCGATGATGGTATAAAGGCTTTAAATAATTTAAAATATCAATATATTTCTATTTTAGTACTAGATGATAATTCTTATAATAAATATAAAAAGTTAATTGGTTTAGATAAAGATAGTGTTATTTTACTTAATAAATTTAAAGGCGTAAGTTATGGTAATAATAAGAGGGTTAATTATGATATTCCAGTAATTAATAATGGTAATATTAATATTAATATATGTAACTTTGATGATGATGAAGATGTGGATACTACTAAGTATTGTAATAAGAATATAGATAATATTTTTGTTACTAATAAGTCTTTTGATTTGATTGAAGAGTTTTCTTATATGGATGATTTTAAACTTATTGTTAATAAGAAATTATACGATAATATATCTGATGATGATACTCTTTATACACAATTTAATATTATAAGTGATAATACTAATAATATTGATAAGTTAACTAAGGAATTAGATAAATATAGTAATGTTAATTATACTAATATTAAAGAAACTATGAAACAGGCTAATAATTTAATTTTAGTTGTTAAAATACTTATGTATGGTTTTATTAGTTTAGTTACTTTAATAGGTGTTACTTCAGTATTTAATACTATATCTACTAGTATGGCACTTAGAAAAAGAGAATTTGCGGTTCTTAGAAGTATTGGTCTTACTAATAGGGGATTTAATAAGATTTTATTCTTTGAAAGTTTATTTTTTGGTATGAAATCACTTATATTTGCTATACCTGTTAGTATAGGTATTACAGTACTTATTCATTATGCTCTTGCTGATATGGTGAGTATAAGTACGATTATTATTCCTTGGAAATATATTATTATATCTATTGTATCAGTATTTGTAATTGTACTTCTTACAATGATGTATAGTACTAGTAAGATTAAAAAACATAATATTATTGAACAAATAAGAGAAGAAAATATTTAAGAAAATACTTTCTTTTTCTTTGGGTTTGATATATAATTAAATAGAGGAGAGTGATTGATGTGGCAAAGTTTTGCACTAATTGTGGAAATGAACTTCCAGAAAATGCTGCGATGTGTGTTAAGTGTGGGAAAATGGTTAATGAAAATATAAGTACAAATAAAAATACTTCAAATGGAAATGACAAGAAAAAGAAAGGACTACCAACATGGGCAATTGTTTTAATTGTTATTGGTTGTGTTATTATTATTCCTATTATTATAGTTGCTGTTCTTACTATTGTTACTTTTAAATATGTAAAAGATAATGATATTGATATTAAGGAATATATCGAAGAGAGTGCTACTATGAAGGGAACTATAGGTGATACTTTAAGTGGCGATGATGTTAAAATCACTTTAACTGATGCTCTTATTTATCCTCGTATTGAGGGAGAGGCTTTTACTGATACTCCTGCTGAAGGGAAAGAATATTTAGTATTTTTCTTTAATGTTGAGAATATTGATGATGAAAATAATTTTGTTTCTATTCATAATTTTACTGGCTATGTAGATGATACTTTGGTTGCAAGTAAGATTTTAATTAATAATGTTGATAATGTTCAATATTTGAGTGCTGATTTGACTCCTGGTAAAAAGGCTAGAGGTTATGTTGCATATGAAGTAGATACTAACTGGAAACAATTTGATATTCATTATAAAGAAAATTCTTTTGATTATAATGATAGTATGATTTTTACAGTTGTTAATGAAGAGAATAATCAAAATAATAATAATGCTTAATGATGGCATATTATTTATGAAGGAGGATAAACTATGAATGTAGTAGATGTTATAATTATTGCTCTTTTAATATTGGGCGGTGTAGCTGGATTTAAAGCTGGTGTTATAAAGAAACTTACTGATTTTATTGGAATGTTTGTAGTTATTATTTTGGCTTTTTATCTTAAAAATTATATATCAGTAATTATGTACGAAAATTTACCTTTCTTTAATTTTTTTGGGCTTATTAATGGTATTGATGCTTTAAATATTTTACTTTATGAGGTCATTGCTTTTTTAGTTATATTTATTGCTTTATTATTTGTATTGAAAGTTGTGCTTATGCTTACTGGTTTAGTTGAAAAAATACTTAAGGCTACTGTTATACTTAGTATTCCATCTAAATTACTTGGTATTGTAGTGGGAGTTATTGAAATGTATGTATATTTATTTTTAATACTTGTAATTGTTTCGTTACCAATATTTGATTCTTCATTTTTGAAGAATTCTAAAATGAATAATTTTATTCTTAATAATACTCCAGTTTTATCTGGCGTATCAGAAGAGATTATTGATATTTATGGTGATGTTTATAATATTATAGATAATAGAAAGAATAAGACTAATGAACAGTTAAATGAAGAGATATTAAAGGTATTAATTGATAAGAAAGTTGTTACTAAGGAATCTGCTAAAAAGTTAGTTGATAAGAATAAAATACATATTAATGATAAGTCAATAGTAGAATAGGAGGTTTGTTATGGGATTAATTCATTATGAAAATGGTTTTGATGATTTTATTAAGGATATTGCTGTTGTGGATTTTTATGCTACATGGTGTGGTCCTTGTAAAATGTTTGGTCCAGTATTTGAAGAAGTTTCTAATGAAAGTAATATTAATTTTGTTAAGGTCGATGTTGATAAGGAAAATGATATTGCTAGAAGGTATGGTGTTATGACTATTCCGACCGTTATTTTATTTAAAAATGGTGAGGAAGTTAAAAGAAATATTGGATATATGTCGAAGGAAGAATTAATTGATTTTATGAAATAGTAATAGATAAATGTTACTATTTCTTTTTTTTGTAGAAAAAATATTGATTTTCTTTTTGTTTTTTGGTATGATTATTATGATAGAAGAGAGGAGGAATTATTTATGGAAAGAGAAGATAAGAGAGGAGTATTTTTTGGTGTTATTGGGGTTCTTACTTTAATTGTAGCTATAATTGGGGCATCATTTGCATATTTTTCAATTAATGCAAGTAGTAAACAAGATGCTGTAAATGTTAGTGCTGCTTCAGTTAAAATTGTTTATACTGAGGGTGATCAAATTGCAATTGAAAATTTGATTCCATCTACTAGAGAAATTGCTATGAAAACTTTAACTAGAGGTTTAGCTGGAACTACTCATGAAGTTGAAGGTGCACAAGTTCCTTATACTACATGTAAAGATGATAATAACTATACTACTTGTGGTTATTATGAATTTTCTTTAACTAATAATAGTGAAAATGCTGTTAAGGTAAAGGCTTATGTTGTTCCAACAGCTCTTACTGAAGGTAAGGTTGGATTTTCTAATTTAATGTTTACATTATATGATAGAACTGGTATTGATGATAAATCAAATAATGGAACACAAGTATATGAAGGAAAAGTTCCTTATAATGCTGAAGCTGGTACATATGATGTATCTGGATTTAGTTTACTTGGTAATGATATTAATACTACTGCTGATCTTGCTGGAAAAGGTGCTTCAAAGAATTATCGTTTATTTGTTTGGCTTAATGAAGCTGGTGAAGACAATAATGCTGAACAAGGTGCAATTTTTAAGGGTACAATTCATGTTGACTTACCAGGAGCAAATGGCGATATTACTGGTGTAGCTGCAGGAGAATAATTATTAAAAAGCAATATTTGATATTGCTTTTTTTTGATATTTTTGGTATTATTATACTAGGTGATGATATGAGTAAAAGTAAAAATGATATATTTTATTTGATTGTTTTAATTCTTACAATTATTACTTTGATGGTTGGTATTACTTTTACTTATTTTTCTTTAGTTGCTAAAGAAAAAGACGATAGTACTAAAGTTAAAACAGGAAGTATTGCTATAAATTATATTGATGGGGCTTCTATTAATAGTAATGGGTTAATTCCTAGAAAGGAACCTTCATTAGGAGAAAACTATGCTGTATATACTAAGAGATTTGCTGTTTCTAGTAGTGGTACTTTAGATCAAACATTAGATATTTATATTAATGTTACTAAAAATGAATTTCTTAATAATAGTTTGAAATTTGTATTATATAATTCTAATGGTAGTAAAATTTCTTCTGGTAGTATTCCGAGTAGTGGTAGGGTTTTACTAGTTTCTGGCGAAGTATTAAAGACTGATACTACTAATTACTATACTGTTGTAATATGGCTTAATGATGATGGAACTAATCAAAATTATGAAATGAATAATACTTTTGTTGGGGGATTTGATATAAATGCTCAGCAATTAAGATATCAATAACTGCATTAGCAGTTTTTTCTTTACTAAAATGATAATTTAGTATATAATTTATTTAGGTGATAATGTTATGAATGGTAAAGTTATTAAATTAAATGACTATAAGTTTAATTTTGGACAAGAGACTATTTTTTTAAATGTTTTTGCAGTATTTAAAAGTATTAAGAATGGTAATAAATATATAATTTATAGTTATGATAATAAGAAATTATATTGTGGTTCGGCTTTTGTTAAAAATAATGAGATTATTGTTATGATATCGAAAGGTGAAAATGATGATGATATTAAGAATTTTGTTAAAGAGTTAATTGATAATAATTATCAAGAAGAATATGAAATTATTTCTTTAGATAAAGTTAATTCTATACAGGTTATAGATGAAGCAATATGTGATGTTGATGTTGATATTAAAAAACTTAATGATATTACGATTCCAAAACCTAAAGTTGTTGAAAAAGAGATTGTTCCAAAGAAAAAAGTTAATTTTACTATAGTATTTTTACTTGTTTTTATTTTAGTAGTAGCTATGTTTTTCTTTTTTAATCCAGAAGTTATTAATGGTAAAAATGTTTACTATACTTGTAGTAAGTCTTATGATCATGAAAAACTACCGGCTTCAGTTATTGAAAATGTTGAACTTGAATTTAATGGTCATGGAACTATTATTGATATTAAAGTAAAGTCTGATTATATTTTTAATGATGTTAATTATTATAAAGAATTTAGAGATAAAAGTTATTTTTATCAATATTTTAGTGATGGTGATACTTATAAGTTTGATGATAATACTTATACTTATAAATTATTTTCTTCAATTAATACTAAAGAAGACTTCTTTTTACCTACAGATAAAGATGGACTTATAAAACATTATCAAGATGATAATTATACTTGTAAGGTTGTTGATAATTAATGAAAAAGAGTAATTTTTATTTATTATATAGTGGAGATAAATCTCTTTTAAGTAATGAGGTTAATAAACTTAAGAAGAATTTAAATATTACTAGTGATAGTATATATTATGATATTGAAAATGTTTCGGATATTATTGTAGAGGCTTCTACTATTGGGATGTTTGATCCATATAAGTTTATTGTTATTGATAGTGATAGTTATTTTTTACAGAAGAGTGAATTTGATATTTCTTTGTTAGAGGAATATTTTAATAATTATAATACTAATAGTTATTTGATATTTATTTTAAATAGTGATAGTGTTGATAGTAAGAAGAAGTTATATAAATTAATTAATGATAATGGTACTATTAATAAACTTAGTGTTACTGAAGAGTATTTGGATACTTTTGTTAGGAATTATATTAAAGATAATGGATTTACTATGAGTAATATGGATATTAAGTTCTTTTTGGGTAGATGTAATAAAGATATTGATAATATTAAGAATGAACTTGATAAACTTATGCTATATAAATTAGAAGAGAAAGTTATTGATAAAGATGATATTATTTTACTTGTTGATGAAGATATAGATGATACTGTATTTGAACTTGTTAGCTCTATTCTTAAAAATGATTGTAATAAGGCTATGAAGTTATATTATAATTTTATTAATAATGGTATGGATGTTAGTCAGATAATAGCTATTATTGCTAGTCAGATTAGATTATTATTTCAAGTTAAGAGATTATATAATAGTGGTAAGTCTAATGAAGAAATTGCTAAAATATTAGAGTTTAAAAGTCCATATAGAGTTAAGTATTTACTTAATGATTGCTACTACTATAGTGAAGATGATTTGATTAAGTATTTATCTAAATTAGCGGATATTGATAAAAATATTAAGAGTGGTAATGGTGATGGTAAGTTTCTTTTAGAACTTTTTATTGCAAAAAAAGATATGTAATTTTTGGTTACATACCTTTTTTTATATTTGATAGGGCTTTTTCTTTTTCTTCATCAGTGCTATTATTCCAAAATAATTCAAATAATACTCCTAATCCTATTAGAGGATCTTCATCATGTGATGCTATTGATTCCTCAATTGAATTTCTTATTTCTTCTATATTGTCTTCTTTGAAGTTAGAAATTATATAAGCTCTTATATCTATATTATTCATGTTATCACCATTATTAATATGGTTATTTATTTTTGATTTATACGTTGTAAAATACTCTTTAGTATGATATTCTATTTATGGTGATGTTTATGTTGATATATATTCATATTCCTTTTTGTAATAGTATTTGTAGTTATTGTGATTTTTGTAAGGTATATTATAATAAGAAATATATTTATGATTATTTAGATAATCTTAAGAAAGAGATTAGTAGTAGATATAAAGGTGAGAAAGTAAATACTATTTTTATAGGAGGAGGTACACCATCTAGTTTAGATATAGATGAACTTAGGTATTTATTTGATATTATTGGTGTTTTTGATAAAGATATTTATTGTGAATTTACTATGGAATGTAATATTGATTCTATTAGTGAAGAAAAACTTATTATTATGAAAAAATATGGTATTAATAGAGTTAATGTAGGGGTAGAATCTTTTAATGATAGTGTAATTAAGTTTCTTGGAAGAAATCATGATAAGAAAATGGTATTTGAAAAGATTGGGTTAGTAAAGAAATATTTTGATAATATTAATATTGATTTAATATATGCTGCTTATGATGATATTAATATTTTGAAGAGGGATATTGATTGTTTTTTAGAACTTGATATTCCACATATTTCTACTTATAGTTTGATTATTGAGGATAATACGGTATTAAAGATTAATGGTACTAAGAATATTGATGAGGATCTGGATTATGAGATGTATAATTATATTCAGGATACTTTAGAGAAGAATGGGTATATTCATTATGAAATTAGTAATTATGCTAGAAGTGGATATCAATCTAAACATAATTTGGGTTATTGGAATAATTATGAATATTATGGTTTTGGTTTATCTAGTGTTAGTTATATTGGTAATAAGAGAATTAGTAATACGAAGAATTTAAGTAAGTATTTAAGTGGTAGTTATTTAGATTATACCCAAGAAGAAGATAAAGATATTCAGATGGAAAATGAAGTGATGCTTGGACTTAGAAAGTTTGATGGTATAAATTTAGATGAGTTTAAAGAAAAATTTAATGTTTTATTAGAAGATGTTTATGATATAGATGACTTAGTTAGAGATGGTTATTTGATAAAAGAAAATAATTATCTTAAAATTAATAAGAAATATATGTATATTTCTAATGAAGTTATTGTTAGAATGTTTAAATAATGGTATAATTATTTATATAAAAAGAAAGAAGGAAGATTATGGAAGGTTTTATTAAAGTTATTACTAGTGAAAAGTTTTATTTACCTTTTGTTTATGTTATAGTAGGTTTATTTCTTTATTTAGTTGTTAATAGTGTTATTAATAAACTTACTGCTAAACATAAGAGTACTAGAGGTAGGGATAAGAGGAAAGATACAATAATTGATTTATCTAAGAATATTTTTAAATATATAATTGTTATATTAATTATATTACAAATATTAAAATTATATGGAGTTGATACTACTAGTATTATTGCTTCAATTGGAGTATTTGCTGCGGTTATTGGTCTTGCTTTTCAAGATATTTTAAAAGATTTATTAGCGGGAATTTCTATTATTTTTGATAATAAGTTTGCTGTCGGAGATACTGTTGAAATTAATGGTTTTAGTGGTACTGTTATTCAATTAGGACTTAGAACTACTAAGATTAAATCTTTTACTGGTGAGATTAAATCAATTGGTAATTCTTCATTTAATGAGGTTATTAATTATAGTTTGTCTGATGCTATATTATATATTAAACTTAATGTAGCATATGATACTAATTTGGAAAAACTAGAGAAAGTTCTTTCGGATATTAGGGAAGATGTATTAAAAATTGATGGTGTTATTGCATATGAATTAAATGGTGTTGATGCTTTTGCGGATTCTTCGATTGTATATTTAGTTAATGTTACTTGTAAGGCTCCTAATAGGTATTCTGCTAAGAGAGCATTTCTTAGATTGGTTAAAGATACTTTTGATAAGGAAAAGATTGAAATACCATATACTACTGTAGATATTAATGTAAGGAAGTAGATGTTATGAATAAAATTGAATATTTTAATAAGGAATATGGTTATATAAAAGACAATAAGAAAAGAGAAGATCTTAAGTTATTGGTTAATGAATTACCTGATTATTTTTTTGATATTCCTGCTTCTAGTACTGGTAAATACCATCCAGATTTTGCTAAGAGTGAGCATGGACTTGTTAAACATACTAAAGTGGCAGTTAGATTTGCTAAAGAGCTTTTAGATAATCCGGGACTTAATAATTTTAGTGATAATGAAAAGGATATTATTATTATGGCTATTGTTTTACATGATGGGTGTAAAAGTGGTAGAGTAAAAGAAAAGTATACGAGATTTGATCATCCGTTAGTGGTATGTGAACTTATAAAAGAAAGTAGGAGTAAATTATCTCTTACTGATGAAGAATTTAATTTACTTATTAGGGTTATTTCTTCACATATGGGTATTTGGAATAAGGATTATAATGGTAATGAGGTTTTACCTATACCTAAAGATAAGTATCAGAGATTTGTACATATGTGTGATTATTTATCTAGTAAGAGGTTTATTGATGTTAAGTTTGATGGAATTGATATTAGAGACTAATATATTTAGTCTTTTTTTCATATATTTAGATAGGTGAATTTATGAAATATAGATATTTTATGCTTCCTTTTATTATTATTTTTTTTATGATACTAGTTATTGATTATAATAGTGAGATTGTTAACAAGGTACTTATTGATAGTAATAGGACTATTAATTATCCTTTTTTTGATAATGATAATATTGATTTATTTATTGAGAATTATTTGAATAGGACTTCTAATAATTATAGTGATGATATTTTTATTGATTATGATGGTTATTTGAAAGAGAATAAATATTATTTGAGTTTTTATAAATATATAGTAGGATCAGGAAAGATATCTAATGATATTGATAGTTTTATTATTGATATGGATAATGATAAAGTGGAGAAGGGGATAGCTAGTACTTATATGAATGATTATATTATTTATGATAATGATATTACTAGTAATAAATATATTGCTCTTACTTTTGATGATGGACCTAATTATAATACTAATAAGGTTCTTGATATATTAGAGGAAAATAATGTTCCTGCTACTTTTTTTGTACTTGGTAATAGAATTAAGGAAAATGAGAATATTTTAAAGAGAATGGTTAGTAGTAAGATGGAGATTGGAAATCATACTTTTAATCATTTACTTCTTACTAAATATAAAGAAGATAAGGTTAAGAGTGAGATTAATGATACTAGTAATCTTATTTTTGAAGTTACGGGGAAATATCCTACTTTATTTAGACCTAGTTATGGATCTTGTAATAAGATGATTAGGGGTGTAGTGGATACTCCTATTATTATATGGGATATTGATACTTTGGACTGGAAATATCATAATTCTAGGAGAATTAGTAGTAGGGTTATTAATAAAGTAAAAGATGGAGATATTGTTTTAATGCATGATATTTATAGTGCTACTGCTAATGCATTAGAAATTATTATTCCATCTTTAAAGAGTAAGGGTTATACTTTTGTTACGGTTAGTGATTTGTTTTATTATAAGAATATTCCTTTAGAAAAAGGGAGGGTATATGGATTTGCTAGATAACTATTTTTTTATGGCACTCTAAGCTTGTAATCTTAGAGTATTAGTTAAAGCCTCTAATGGAGTCTTTAACTAAGATATCAACCATATATATTATATATTAGTTAGGGTTATATACTAAAAAGGGAGGAAATATGGAAGTTTCTTATCTTTTTTCTTTACAAAAAAATGCTTTTGTTATATAATTATATTGGCTTTTTGTAAGGAAGTGATACTTATGGCTTATATCAGTAATGAAGTTATGAATGAGATAAGAAATAAAACTGATATTGTTGATGTTATTTCTAAGTATGTTAATCTTACAAAGAAGGGGAAAAATTATTTTGGTGTTTGTCCTTTTCATGATGATCATTCTCCTAGTATGAGTGTTAGTCCGGAGAAACAGATTTATACTTGTTTTTCTTGTGGTGCTAGTGGTAATGTATTTACTTTTGTAGCGGATTTTGAGAAGATATCTTTTACTGAGGCTGTTAGATTGCTTGGGGAAAAGGTTGGTATTAATATTGGTACTAATATTAGTGTTAGTAATAAGAAAGATGAATACTTTGATATTTATAGTACTGCTAATAAATTTTATCAAAATAGTTTATTTACTAATTTAGGTAAGAATGCTATTGAATATTTAGATAAGAGACATATTGATAAAGATACTATTAAGAGGTTTGGTATTGGTCTTTCTATACAGAAGGTATCACTTACTGAATACTTGATTAATAAAAAATATTCTATTGATAAACTAGTAGATGTTGGTCTTACTAATGAGAATGGACATGATATTTTTATTAATAGAATTATGTTTCCTATTTATGATTTAAGTGGTAATCCTGTTGCTTTTTCTGGTAGGATATATAATACTAAAGATACTGCTAAATATGTTAATACTAAAGAGACGGATAAATTTAAAAAGGGAAAGATTTTATATAATTATCATATTGCTAAAGAACATTTGAAGAAAAATGATTCTATTATTATTATGGAAGGTCAAATGGATGTTATTAGGGCTAGTACAGTTGGTATTGATAATTGTATTGCTACTATGGGAACTGCTCTTACGAGGGAACATAAAAGTATTATTAGAAATATGGCTAATAATGTTGTTTTATGTTTTGATGGTGATGCTGCTGGTGAAAAGGCTACTATTAGTGCTATTGAGTTACTTGAAGATACTGGAGTTAATATTAAAGTAGTTAGACTTCCTGATAATTTAGATCCTGATGAATATATACTTAAAAATGGTAAAGATTCTTTTTTAGCACAAATTAATAATGCTAGTAATCTTATTGATTATAAGATGGAAATACTTAAAAAGAATAAGGATTTTGGTAATATTAAAGATATTTCTTCTTATGTTAATAGTGCTTTAAAAGAACTTGTTAATGAGAAAGATAATATTATAGTAGAACTTAATTTAAAGAAGTTATCGGATAATTTTAATATAGATTATGAGACTATAAAAGATAAATATAATAAGTTGATTAAAAATAAAAAAGAGGTTGTTAAAGAGATTAAACCTAAGAAGACTTATAATAAATATGGAATGGCAGAGAATTATCTTATTTATTATATGTTAAAGAATGAAAAGGTACTTAATATGGTTGAAAATAGAGTTGGATATTTTCCTGATAAAAATATTCGTGAATTATCTAATGAAATTATTTACTATTTTCATAAATATGGTATAATAAATGTTGCTGATTTTATTAGTTATATATCTGATCGAGAGGAAATACTTAGAACCCTCCGTGATATTATTGCTATTGGAATAAAAGAGGACTTTCAAATAGAAGAGATTGAAGATTATATTTTTGTTATAAATGAGTATCATAAAGAAGTAAGAGTTAATAATTTAAACAAAAAGTTAAAAGAAGAGAAAGATCCGTTAAAACAAGCAGAAATATCTATGGAGATAATGAAGATAAGGGGAGGTAGTAGAAATGGTATCAGAAATTAAAGATTTTGAACAAAGAAAAGAAAACTTGATTAAGAAAGGTAAGGAACTTGGATTTATTACATATGAAGAGTTGGCTGAAGAGTTAAAAGGTCTTGAAATAGGTAGTGATTTACTTGATGAACTTTATAATGCTCTTATGGAAAATGATATTAGTGTTGTATCAGAATCTGACTTAGATGATGGTAGTGATGAAGATGATGGTGGAGATTTAGAGGATATTTTAAAAGATAATAATATTGCTAAAGAACTTACTATTAATGATCCTGTTAGAATGTATTTAAAAGAGATAGGTAAAATTAGTTTGTTATCACTTGCAGAAGAGACTGAATTATCTGAGAGAATTGCTAATGGTGATGAAGAGGCTAAAAATAGACTTGCAGAGTCAAATTTAAGACTTGTTGTATCTATTGCTAAACGATATGTTGGAAGAGGTATGCTTTTTCTTGATTTGATTCAAGAAGGGAATATTGGTCTTATGAAAGCTGTTGAAAAATTTGATGCTAATAAGGGATATAAGTTTTCTACTTATGCTACTTGGTGGATTAGACAAGCTATTACTAGAGCAATAGCGGATCAAGCTAGAACTATCAGAGTTCCTGTACATATGGTAGAAACTATTAATAAGCTATCAAGATTTCAAAGACAACTTACACTTGAACTTAATAGAGAACCTACTGATGAAGAACTTGCTGCAAAAATGGGTATGAGTCCTGAAAAAATTAGAGAAGTTATTAAGATTGCTCAGGATCCTGTTTCTTTAGAAACTCCAATTGGAGAAGAAGAAGATTCACATTTGGGTGATTTTGTTCCTGATGAAAACAATATGTCTCCGGAAGATTTTACTATTCATGAAATGCTAAAAGAAGAGATTAGTGATGTTTTACTTACTTTAACTGAAAGAGAAGAACAAGTACTTAGACTTAGGTTTGGTCTTGATGATGGATCATCTAAAACATTAGAAGAAGTTGGGCAAATGTTTGGTGTAACAAGGGAAAGAATTAGACAAATTGAGGCTAAGGCCTTAAGAAAATTAAGACATCCATCTAGAAGTAGAAAGTTGAAGGATTTCTTAAATGAGTAAATTATCTAAAAGATTAGAAATGGTGGCTAGTTTTATAGATGAAAATGATAAATCCGTGATTGATATTGGTTGTGATCACGGACTTTTATCTATATATTTGGCTGAAAAATATAAGAATTTAAAAATTATTGCTAGTGATGTTAATAATAATGCTTTAGAGTCTGCTAGAAAGAATGTAAATAAATATAAATTAGAAGATAGAATAGATATTAGACTTGGTAGTGGTATATCTGTTATTAATAAGAAAGATAAAATTGATACATTAGTAGTAGCGGGTATGGGGGCTAATACTATTATAGGATTTCTAAAATATTCTCAAGATAAACTTAAAGATATTAATAAGATTATTATTCAAAGTAATACTGATTTATATTTTTTAAGAAAGAATATGGTTAGTATGGGTTATTATATTGATGATGAAGAACTGGTTCTTGATAAGAATATTATTTATACTGTTATTATGTTTAAGAATGGTAAGAAAAGATATTCTTATAAGGAATTATATTTGGGACCTATATTATTAAATAAGAATAGTGAATTATTTAGAAAAAAATGTGATAAGGAACTTAAGACAATTACTGTGATATTAAATAATATTGGGAGTGGACATTATTTATATAAATTAAAATTAAAAAGAAATATTAAAATACTTAAAAATATAACTTAATTGTTATATTTTTATTTTCGTTTCATATCTTTTATTGAAAGGAAGAGTGATTATGAAACAGATTGTACCATTTAAGAAAGAATTATCATTTAAAACTAAAGTTAGTGAGATTACTTCTATATCTTTGGAAAGAGAAATTAATGTTGAAGAAGAAGGTATTATTACTGGTGTATTTCATATTACTGGGAATTATAAGATGAATGAAGGCTCTATTAATAGAGAAGAATTTTCTTTTGATTTACCTTTTGATATTACTTTAGATCCTAGATATGATATTAGTACTGTGAAGGCGGATATTGATGATTTTTATTACGATGTTATTAATAGTGATACTTTGAGTGTTAATATTGATTTGTTTATTGAAGCTGAATATTTACCAGAAGATGTAACAAAGGAAGAAGATACTCTAGATGAAAAAACAGAAACTGAGGAAATAGAAGAAGTTAGAGTAGAAAAAATAAAAATAGATGATGTGAAAGATGATATACCAGTAGTTGATGAAAAGAAAGAGGAAATTATGGAAAAAATAAATACTGAAGAAATTAAAGAGGAAACTAGAGACAATGATAATATTACTGCTAGTGATTTGTTTTCTAATTTAGATGATAGTGAGACTTATACTACTTATTATGTTTATATTGTTAAAGAAGAAGATACTATTGATAAAATACTTATTAAATATGGTATTACAAAAGAAGCATTTGAAGATTATAATGATATAACAAATATTAAACCTGGAGATAAGGTTATTATACCTAAGACTAGTGAATAATGATATTAGAAGTGAAGTAAGTAAATATAATTTGCCTTATAATAAGCTTACTATTAAATCAGGGGCTAAAATAGTTGATGATAGAATAGTTATTAAAAATAAAAATAATAATGATATTGATAAGACTTATAATTATTTAAGATCAAGAGCTTTTGATTATTTTCCTTATCCAATAGAAGAATCTAATAAATATGAAATATATCCATATATTGAAGATGTATATGAGCCAAGAGAACAAAAGGCTATGGATATGGTGCATTTACTTAGTTTACTTCATAGTAAAACTACTTTTTATAGAGAAGTAGATATTGATAAAAATAAAAAAATATATGAGGATATTGTTAATGATATTGATTATTTGAATAATTATTACAATGAACTTATTTCTTTGATTGAAAAAGAGGTTTATATGGCTCCTTCTTCTTATTTGATTGCTAGAAATATTAATATTATATTTAGTAGTATTTATTATGTTAAAGATAATATTGATAAATGGTATAAATTAATTGAAGATAATAAGAATGAAAGAGTTTCATATATTCATAATAATATTAATTTAGATCACTACCTTAAAAGTGATAAGCCATATTTAATTAGTTGGAATAAAAGTAGGGTTGATAGTCCTATATATGATTTATTATCTTTTTATAAGAATCATTATTTAGAATTTGATTTTGATGATTTATTTCATTATTATGAAAGTAATTATCCTTTAAAAGATAATGAAAGATTACTTTTATTTATTTATATGGCTATTCCTCCTAAAATTGTTATTGATGGTAGTGAGTATGATATGTGTATAAAAATAAATAAAAATATGGAATATTTGTATAAAACTAGTAATTTAATTATGAACTATCAAAAGTAGATAGTTCTTTTTTCTTTACTTTAATTCTTATAATTGTTATAATTATTAAGAAAAGAGGTATTATATGAAAGATAATTTTATTAAAGGCTTTTTATATAAAGAAATATATCGTAATGAGATTAATGGTTATATGGTTGGTCTTTTTAAAATAAAGGATAATAATATTGACTATGATGATGATATGATACATATAACTGGAGTATTACCTAGACTTAGTGAAAAAAAAGAATATATTTTATATGGAAATGTTGTTTATCATAGTAAGTATGGAAAACAATTTAATGTTAACTCTTTTGAGGTTAATATTCCCAGTAAAGAAGAAGAATTAGTTGTCTTTTTATCAAGTGATTTATTTCCAATTGGAGAAAAGACTGCTAAAAAGATTGTTGATACTTTTCATGAGGATACTATTAATAAAATACTTGAAAATAAAGATTGCCTTCAATTGATACCTAGACTTGGGGAAAATAAAATTAATAGAATATACAATGTTTTAGTGGATTATCAAAGTACTTCTAATATTGTTATGGAACTTACTAAACTTGGTTTTGACATGAAAGATTCTTTATCTTTTTTAAATAAATATAATAATAAAATATTAGATACTGTTAATAATAATATATATGAACTTATTGATAGTGATGAGATGTCTTTTGTTAAGATTGATGAAATTGCTCTTGGTATGGGAATTAATGAAGATGATGAAAGAAGAATTAAAGCATTAATTATTTATATTATGAAAGAATTGTGTTTTAATAATGGAGATACTTATTTATTTTTGGAAGAAATATCTAATATGTTATCTAATTATGTTAGTATTAGTAATGAAAAATTTGACTATTTGATGGTAAAACTTGTTAAGAATAAAAAAATTATTATTGAAGATAAGAGATATTATTTAAGAAAATTTTATGAGGCTGAAAAATATATTTGTGAAAGGCTTTGTTTTCTTAATGATATGAGTATTAATAGTAATATTAGTATTGATAAATATATTGATAATAAAGAAAAAGATAATAAAATTAAGTATGATGAATTACAGAAGAAGGCTATTTATTCTGGAGTTAATAATAATATTACTATTATTACCGGTGGACCTGGAACTGGTAAGACTACAATTGTTAAGGCAATTGTTAATATTCTCATTCATGAAAAAAAATTAAAAAAAGATGATATTGCACTTCTTGCTCCAACAGGGAGAGCTAGTAAGAAACTTATGGAAACTACTGGTATTAGTGCTAGTACTATTCATAAATATTTAGGATGGGATAAGGATACTAATACTTTTGCTACCGATGAATATTCTCCAAATGGCCAAAAATATATTATTGTTGATGAAGTTAGTATGATTGATACTTTACTTATGGAAGCTTTATTTAAGGGTATTAGAAGAGATGCTAAACTTATTTTAGTAGGAGATTACTATCAATTACCTAGCGTTAGTGAAGGACAGATACTTAAAGATATTATTGATAGTGATTGTTTGCCTGTAATTAGACTTAATCAAATATATAGACAAAGTGAAGGTTCATATATTCTTAACTTGGCTTATGATATTAAGAATAAAAATATTAGTGAAGATTTATTTATTAAAAAAGATGATTATTTATTTATTAGTAGTGATAATGATAATACTGGTAGTTATATTAAAGAAGTTGTTAAAAAAGCTATTAAAAAAGGATATACTGATAGGGAAGTACAGATACTTGCTCCTATGTATAAGTCTTTAAATGGTATTGATAATCTTAATATTATGCTACAAGAATTATTTAATCCTAGTAGTAAAAATAAAAAAGAAATTAAAATTAGAAATGTTATTTTTAGAGAATATGATAAGGTATTACAACTTGTTAATGATCCGGATAATAATGTTTATAATGGTGA
This sequence comes from uncultured Bacilli bacterium, assembly GCA_934162325.1. GTDB lineage: Bacteria > Bacillota_I > Bacilli_A > RF39 > UBA660 > CAG-302. Next base: position 31,963 of record CAKPIH010000001.1, on the reverse strand, counting down.
TATTGGATATATTGAAGATATTATTATTTCTAAAGATAAAAAAATAATTAATCAGATTAATATTAATTATGATGGTAATATTGTTGAGTATACACCAGATAAATTTATTAATTTTAGACATGGATATGCTATTAGTATTCATAAAGCACAAGGTAGTGAATTTGATATGGTTATTATGCCTGTTGTTAATTCTTTTAAAAGAATGCTTTATAATAAACTTGTTTATACTGGTGTTACTAGAGCTAAAAAAAGTCTTGTTATAGTAGGAGACTCGAATGCTTTTATTTATGGTATTAATAATGATTATGTTGATAATAGAAAAACTACTTTAAAAGATTTTATTATTAATTTTTATAATGAATAGTATAATTATTGATATATGGTTAATAATATGATTGGTATATTAAATACCAATCATATTTTAGAGAGGTGAGATTATGAAATCTAAGACAGGTATGGCTTTAATGGGATTAGGTATTGGAGTTGGGAGCGCCGCTCTATACACAAATATAAAAAATGGTAATATGAAGAAGTTAGTTAGAAAGATGAATTCCGCTAAAACTAAAGCTATTAGTGACCTAGAAAATATGATGTAGGAGGAGAAATTTTTTTCTCTTTCTTTTTTTATATTTTTTTGATATAATTTAATAGGAGGATAGGTATGGGGAAAAGAAAGAAGAGAAAGAGTAATGTTGGTACTATGATTATGATTATAGTTATAGTGTTACTTAGTGTATTTGTTTATTTACTGGCTACTAAAAAGATTGATTTTAGTAATAAGAATGATGTTGTGGTAGAAGATAATACTAATATAAATAATAATAAAAATAATGATGATGATAAGAATAATAAAACTATTTCTAAGGAAGAAGCAATTGCTATTAGTAAAGAGAAGATGCCTATTATGATTAGCTTGGCTAATCAAAAGAGAGGACTATATGGTTACTGTGGTGAATTTGATGAAGATGCTGACTTTTTGACTATAGATAGTGATACTTATGATTTATCTTCTAAGTTTAAGAGTGTTAGTGAAGTAAAAAAATATTTGGAAGAGAGTATTAGTAGTGAACTTATTAATGAGTATTTTGATAATAATAAGTATCAAGAAAAAGATGGTAAATTATATTGTATGGTAGCACATAAGGGTGTTGATTTAGCTTACCTTAGAAATGAAAATATGATTAATAATGATAATACTAAATATGATGTTTTAAATTTAGGTAATGATAGTTTTGATGTGGAAGTTGTTATTTCTTATTATTCAGTAGGAGATAATACTCCTAGTAACTTACTTACTATTTCTTCTAAGATAGAGAAGATAGATGGTAAATATATCGTTACTAAATATAGTGATAATGTTTAAATAGAGTAATTAAATGAGAGTAATATCTCGTTTTTTTATGTAAAAAAAAGAAGTAATTATTTTACTTCCATAGTATTTACTTTTTTAGTTAATCTTGATTTTTCTCTATCAACTTTATTTTTATGAACTAAACCTTTAACTTTAGCGTTATCTAAAGCTTTGATTGCTTTCTTTAATGATTTGTCTGCTAGTTCTTTATTTCCTGCTAATACAGCTTTATCTGTTTCTTTAATAGCATTTTTAACAGTAGACTTTAATTGTTGATGTGCTAAAGTTGTTTTTCTTATTTGAATTATTTTTTTCTTTGCATTTTTAACATTTGCCATAAAAATTCATCTCCTTCCAAAACTAATTATAATTTTACCAAAAAATTATAGAAAAAGCAAATATTTTTAGTGTTTTTTGTAAAAAATATTACTGGTGATAGATATGGGGCATGAAATTGACTTAAACAAGTATAATATTAGGACTGATTTGATACTTGAAAGTATTACTGATAATGATAATTATATTGATACTAAAACAGAGAATTACGGAGATATTTCTGTTATTAGTGTTAATGTCGATGATGATAGTAGTAAACTTATTAATAGAAAGAAAGGTAAGTATGTTACTATTTTGTTTGATGATGCTACAGATAAAGAAAATTGTGATAGGATAGAGGAAATTTTTATTAAAGTGTTTAATGATTTTGTTGGTGATAATAATAATATTCTTGTTATTGGTCTTGGTAATGATAAGAGTACTCCTGATAGTTTGGGACCTAAAGTTATTGATAATTTAATTATTACTAGGCATTTATTTGTACTTGGGGAAGATGTTAGTAAGGGTATTAAAAAAGTAGCTGGTTTTTGTCCTGGTGTTATGGCATGTACTGGGATAGAGACTAGTGATTATATTAAGGCTGTTATTAATGAAGTTAAGCCGAATATGGTAGTAGTAGTTGATGCTCTTGCTGCTGGTAGTATGGATAGAGTTAATAAGAGTATTCAAATTACCGATACTGGTATTCATCCTGGTAGTGGTGTTGGTAATATGAGAAAAGAAATTAGTTATGATACTATGGGTATTCCTGTTATTGCTATTGGGGTTCCTACAGTAGTAGAGGCTTCTGTTATTGTATATGATACTATTAATTATTTATTCAAACATATTTCTTATATTAAAGATAATCAAAGTAAAAACAAACTTATTTTTAATAGAAGTAATTATGTAGATAAAATTAAAGATAAGGGTTTAAATTTAGAAGAGAAAAGAAATATTCTTGGTATGATAGGAGAATTATCGGATACTGATAAGAAAAGCTTGATTGAAGAAGTTCTTACTTCAGTTAATTATAATTTTATTGTTACTCCTAAAGAAGTTGATTTTGTTATTGATAAACTTTCTATGATTATTGGTAATGGTATTAATAAGTGTTTGCATGATATTTAGGTTATTAAAATATCAAAAAAGTGTAAAGTAAGAAAGAAAATATTTTATATTTTGGATAAAATAATATATAATATACTTAGGAGATGATAGAAATGAAAATAGCAATAAATGGTTTTGGTAGAATTGGTAGATTAGTATATAGACTAATGGAAGAAGATGATTTCTTTGATGTAGTAGCCATTAATGATTTATCTAGTAGTGAAGAACTTGCTTATTTACTTAGATATGATACTAATCATAGAATTTATGATAAAGATATTACTTTTGATGAAGAAGGTATTATTGTTGATGGTAAGAAAACTAGAGTATATAGTGAGATGGATCCTAGTAATCTTCCTTGGGGAGAACTTGGTATCGATTTAGTGTTTGAATGTACTGGTAAGTTTACTAAGAAGGAAGATGCCAATAAACATATTTTGGCAGGTGCTAAGAAAGTACTTATTAGTGCTCCTGGTAAGGGAGATATGAAGACTGTTGTTTATAATGTTAATGATGGTATATTAACTAGTGATGATGTTATTGTATCAGCAGCTTCTTGTACTACTAATTGTTTAGCACCAATTGTTAAAGTACTTGATGATAACTTTGGTATTGAAAGAGGATTTATGACTACAATTCATGCTTATACTAATGATCAAGTTACTTTAGATGTTTCACATAAAAAAGGTATTAAAGAAAGAAGAGGTAGAGCATGTGCAATGAATATTGTTCCCACTTCTACTGGGGCTGCTATTGCAATTGGTAAAGTAATTCCAAGTTTAGATGGTAAACTTAGTGGTGGTGCTATTAGGGTACCAGTATCTGATGGTAGCTTAGTTGACTTATCTTTAGAACTTACTGAGAAAGTTACAGCAGAAGAAATTAATAGTGCATTTATAAATAATGCTAGTGAGACTTTAGTTACTACTACTGATCCAATTGTTTCTTCTGATGTTATTGGTACTACTTGTGGTGCACTAGCAGATTTATCTTTAACTAAAGTAGTAGAACATGATGGTAAACAAATGGTTAAAGTTATTTCTTGGTATGATAACGAGATGGGATATTCTGCTCAAATGGTTAGGACAGCTAAAAAATTACTTAGTTTATAATTACTTAAGATTATTCTTAAGTTTTTTTCTTTGGAGAATGTTTTAGTTAGAAAGTATTTCACACCAATACATATTTTATAATTTTTACTTCTAGACTACAGGCTAGAAGTAACACTAAAAGACTTTGGCTTTTAGTGAAAGGTATGGAAAAATTGTACTAATTTACTTTTCACTTATTTATATTTAGTATATATTATAGTGAGGTGTGATATGAATACGATTTCTATTTATGAATTGAAGAAAATTAGTAGTCCTATTATTATTGATATTAGAGATAATTATTCATATAGTATTTCTCATGTTAAGAATGCTATTAATATACCTTATTATAATTTACTTAATAATTATTCTCATTATTTAAATAAGAATAAGAGATATTATCTTTATTGTGAAGAGGGCAAACAAAGTTTAGAGATTAGTAAGAGACTTAATGCTTTTGGATATGATACTTTGAGTATTACTGGAGGTTTTATTTCTTTTAAATAGGGTTATTTCATATAATTTAGTATGAGAATGTTACTGAAGAATAAGAAAAAGAAAAAAAGTAAAGTTATTAATACTATTATTGTTATTTTTATATTTCTAGTATTATTTATTATTATATTTATTAATTATTATTCTAATAAATCTAGAGATGTACTTATGGCTTATGCTGAGGCTGAGACTAGGAAACTTACTGTTTTAGTTATTAATAAGGCTATTACTAAACAGATGAGTGATTCATGGGCTGATGATATTTTTGATATTGTTTATAATGATAAAGGAGAAATTGTTTTAATTGATTTTAATAGTAAGAATTCTTCTAAAATACTTAGTACTATGACTAGTTTGATTGAACTTAATCTTAGGGCTATTGAGGAAGGAAAGATTGATATGTTAGAACTTCCTCTTAATAGTTTGGATGCTTATGATATGGATTTACTTGATAAGGGTATTATTACTTATATTCCTTTTGGTATGGTTACTGGTTCTAGTCTTCTATATAATCTTGGTCCTAAGATTCCAGTTAAGTTATCTTTAGTTGGAGATGTTGTTACTGGATTTTCTACGGATGTTACAGAATATGGTATTAATAATGCTTTAATTAAATTAATGATTGATGTTAAAGTTGATACGAGGATTATTTTACCTATTATTAGTGAAGAAATTAATATTGATGCTAGTATTCCTATCGCTATGAAAGTTGTGCAGGGTAAAATTCCTGATTATTATATGAATGGTTTTAGTAGTAGGTCTAATATAAGTAATTAAACTGTCTATTTATTGTAAATAGATAGTTTTTTTCTTTACTTATTGGATTTTATTTTATATAATAAGGGTGCAAGGTGATATAGATGAAATTAACTAAAGAAGTAGTAGAAAAAATATCTAGTATTAAGGGAGAACCTAAATGGATGCTTGATTTTAGACTTAGATCTCTTGATGCTTTTTTAAAGAGTAATAATCCTAATTTTGGACCTAAACTTGATATTGATTATGATAACATTACTTATTATAAAGAGAGAGAGAATAATTTAACAGATAATTGGAATAATATTTCTTGTGATGTTAGAAATATTTTTGATAATTTGGGTGTTATCTCTGCTGAAGCAAAATACTTAGATGGTATGGGGGCTCAATATGATAGTGAAGTTATTTATCATAATATGAATGAGGAGTTAAAGAAAAAGAATGTTATCTTTATGGATACTGATAGTGCTTTAAGAGAGTATCCTGAATTATTTAAAAAATACTTTAATACTTTAGTTAAATATAATGAGAATAAATTTACAGCTTTAAATGGTGCTGTATGGAGTGGAGGAACTTTTATTTATATTCCTCCTAATACGGAACTTGATAGACCTCTTCAGAGTTATTTTAGAATTAATAGTAAGAATATGGGACAGTTTGAGAGAACGCTTATTATTGTTGATGATAATAGTAGTGTTCATTATATGGAGGGATGTACTGCTCCTACTTATACAGAGGATTCTCTTCATGCAGCAGTAGTTGAAATATTTGTTGGTAAGAATAGTAAGTGTAGATATAGTACTGTACAGAATTGGTCTACGGATGTATATAACTTAGTTACTAAAAGGGCTATTGTTGAAGATAATGGTTTAATGGAATGGATTGATGGTAATGTTGGCTCTAAGACTAATATGAAATATCCTGCTTGTATTTTAAAAGGTGATTATGCAAGAGGTACTTGTATTAGTGTTGCTGCTGCTGGTAGTGGTCAGATACAAGATTCTGGTGCTAAGATGATTCATTTAGGTAAATATACTAAGAGTAATATTATATCTAAATCTATTGCATCAGGTGGTGGTAATGCTACTTATAGAGGTACTGTTAAAATTACGAAGAATGCAATTGGCTCAAAGGCTTCAGTTAAATGTGATACTTTGATTCTTGATGATAAATCTAAGAGTGATACTATTCCTACTAATATTGTTAATAATAATAGTTCCTTTATGGAACATGAGGCAACAGTATCAAAGATTAGTGAAGATAAGTTGTTTTATTTGATGAGTAGAGGACTTGATGAGGATAAGGCTAAAGAACTTATTATTATGGGATTTATATCAGCATTTAGAGAGGAATTACCAACAGAGTATGCAGTAGAACTTAACAGACTACTTGCTATTAATATAGGAGATAAATAAATGAAAAAGATACTAGGATTTTTATTTGTAATTGTTATTTTGGGGTGCGGTGGTTATTTTGTATATGTTAATTATATTAAAAGTAAAGTACCCAAACTTAATTTAGAAGAAGAGGTTAGTAATGCTTCTAAATATTATGTTTATGGTAATCATTTTAATATAGAAGGTAATATTGATATTAAAGATAAGAATTATGATAGTTTATGTCTTACTTTATATAATGGTAAGGATAATGATATAGAAATTACTTCTGATACTGATGGTGGTAAGATTAATTATTATATTTCTAATCTTATTAATAATGGTTTATATTTAGATAATTTAGATATTGGTACTTATTATTTAGTACTTAAGGCTACTTATCCTAATAGTGAGGATAGTGAAAAGCCTATTATTAAATATTATGGTATTAAGAATGATACTAAGTATAAGGAAACTGTTTATTATACTTTATCTAAATATAATAATATAATTACTATTGATTCTAATAATGAATATAATACTTTAGAATTTGTTGTTAAAAAGAATAATAGTAAGAATAAAAATTATGATGTTACTATTGATCCAGGCCATGGTGGTATGGATGGTGGTGGTGCTTCTGGTAATTATAAAGAAACTGATTTTACTATGGATATTAGTAAGAAAGTTAAAAGTAATTTAGAGAAGGCTGGTATTACTGTTAAATTAACTCATGATGAAGGTGATATTGATAAAAATCATGTTATGGATGAGTATAATAAAGGTGGTAGAGCAGTTATTCCTAATGAGGTTAAAAGTAAATATACTTTCTCTATTCATATTAATAAGAGTGGTTCTTCTAAAGTAAAGGGAATTGAAATATATACTCCTAGTGATATTAATTATGATTTAGCTAAAGATATAGTAAATAATATTACTAGTAATACTAGTTTAGGATACTCTTCAAATAGATTATATAAGAAGTATGATGGTATTTATACTCATAACTTTACTGAGAGTGAAGTTCAGTCTGCGATTGATGGATATGATGAAAAAAATTATAAGCATTATAATGTTACTACTAAATCTAATTATTTATATATGATTAGAGAAACGGGAGGCTTTATGACTGGTGCTTATGTTGATAGTAGTAATCCTGATAAGGTAGGAGTTAATCCCTACTATGATAGTAATATAGGTAATGAATCTTACTTATTAGAACTTGGTTATATATCTAATAGTACTGATGTTAATACTTTAAAAGAAGAGCAAGATGCTTTAGCAAAGGCTATTTCTGATTCAATTATTAAAGAAATTAATGAAAAAGTGTAAAATTTATGTAAAGTTAGCAAATTTTTAAAAGATGTTTTTGAAATATATTTTTTTAGGGAAAAAATTCTTTTCTGGCCGAGAAACGATGATTTTCTCTATTTTTTTATAGGGGAAAATTATGTTTTAAAAATTTGCAAGTAATCTCTCTTTTTTGGTATAGTGATGGCGAAAGGAGGAAATTATGGTTAATCAAATAGTTTTAGTAGGAAGAATTGCTAGAGCACCTGAAACAAAGGTTACGGAAAATGGTAAGAAATATGCTACTTTAACTCTTGCGGTACCAAGAAACTATAAGAATGTTAATGGTGAATATGATACTGACTTTTTAGATTGTACTTTATGGTCTGCAGTTGCAGAATCTACTAGTGAGTATTGTGACACTGGCGATATGATTGGTGTTAAAGGTAGAGTTCAAACAAGAATTATTGAATCTCCTGATGGAGTTAAAAGAAAAAAGACTGAGATAGTAGCAGAGAAAGTTACTTTTCTTACTTCTAATCCTAATCGTAAAAAGGATACTATAGAAGATTCTTCTTTGGAAGAAGAGTAGTTGTTTGAGGTCAAGAAATTTGACCTCTTTTTAGTTGTAAAAAATGTAAAAAAATCGTAAAAAGGGGTTGATATATTTTTATTTTATTGTTATTATATATAGTCAAGAAAAGGAAGTGATGTATCTCTTATAAAATTATTATTTATGAGGGATATTTTTTCTATCAGGAGGAGATAAAATGACTCAGACTAATCTACCTATATTATATCTTAGAGATGTGGTATTACTTCCATTTAATGATACTAGACTTGAATTTAGTAATGATATTGATAAAAAAATACTTAATATGGCAGAAAGTAATTATGATGGTTATGTTCTTTTAATTAATTTAAATGATCCGTTAGAAGAAGATCCTGATTATAATACTTTACCAGATATTGGAATATTAGGTAAGATTAAATCAAAGATTGATTTACCTAATGGTATTACTAGAGTAGTTATGACTGGTATTGATAGAGTGGAAATTGTTAGTATTAATAATAATAATGATTTTTTGTCAGCATTTGTTATTTCTACTAAGGAATATGATTATAATGAAGTAGAAGCTTCTGCTTTAAGAAGAGTTTTGTATCGTAAATTAGATGAGTATATTGATATATCTCCTTATATGTCTAATACTGTTATTGGTAGAATTACTGAGGTTAAGAATATTAGTAAGTTATCTGATATTATTGTGTCTGAGTTACCTCTTGAATATAATGAAGTATTAAAGTATGTTAGTATTACTAATCCTATGAATAGAATTAGAGAAATTACTTTAGATTTGTCTAAAGAGATTGAGACAGTTAGATTAGAGAATGAAATTGAAGATAATTTAAAAGTTAAACTTGAAGAAGAACAAAAAGAATATATGCTTAGAGAGAAGATTAAACTTATTAAAGAAGAACTAGGAGAAGTTGATTTAAAAGATGCTGATATTGATAAGATTAGGAATAAAATGAATAGTCTTGATTTACCTGAAAGCATTATTAAGAGACTTAATGAAGAGATTGATAGGTATTCTCTTACTAGTAGTGCATCTCCTGAGGTTACCACGATTAGAACTTATATTGATTGGCTTCTTTGCTTACCTTGGAATAAGTTATCTAAAGATAATACTGATGTTAAAAAGATTACTGAGGTTCTTAATAATTCGCATTTTGGTTTAGAGAGTGTTAAGAAGAGAATTATTGAATATATAGCAGTAAAGAAAAAGACTAATACTTCAAATAGTCCTATTATATGTTTAGTTGGTCCTCCTGGAGTTGGTAAGACTTCACTGGCTAGTAGTATTGCTAAGGCTTTGAATAAAGATTTTGTTAAGGTATCTCTTGGTGGTATTAATGACGAAGCAGAAATATTAGGTCATAGAAGAACTTATGTAGGTGCTTCTCCTGGTAAGATTATTCAACAAATGAAGAAGGCTAATACTTCTAATCCGGTATTTTTAATTGATGAGGTTGATAAGCTTACTAAGGATTATAAGGGTGATCCTGCTAGTGCACTTCTTGAGATTCTTGATAAGGAACAGAATGATAAGTTTTGTGATAACTATATTGAAGAAGAATTTGATTTATCTAATGTTATGTTTATACTTACGGCAAATAATATTGGTGGTATACCTGCCCCTTTACTTGATAGACTAGAGATTATTGAGTTATCTAGTTATACAATATATGAAAAACTTAATATTGCTAAATATCATTTAATTCCTGATTTACTTAATGAATATAAGGTTAAGAATATTAAGTTTACTGACTCTGCTATTCAGAAAATTATTACTTATTATACTAAAGAGGCGGGAGCTAGAGATTTATATAGACAGATTGATTCTATTATTAGAAAGGCTATTATTAATAATGATAAGAGCAGTAAAATTGTTATTGATAATGGTGATGTTGAAGCCTATTTAGGGGCTACTAAATATAATATTACTATTAATGATACTAATACTAAGACTGGTATTGTTAATGGTCTTGCTTATACAATGTATGGTGGTAATATTCTTAAAGTTACTTGTACTTTATATCCTGGTAAAGGTAATGTTACTTTGACAGGTGCTTTAGGAGATGTTATTAAAGAAAGTATTTATATTGCTCTTAGTTATATTAAGGCTAATAATACGATGTTTAAAATAGATTATAAAATATTTGAAGAAGTAGATTTTCACTTTCATATTGAGGAGGGAAGTATTCCTAAAGATGGTCCTTCTGCTGGTGTTACTATTGTTACTGCTATACTTAGTTTACTTAAGAATAAGATTATTCCTAATAATGTTTCTATGACAGGAGAGATTACGCTAAGAGGAAAGATACTTCCAGTAGGAGGCTTAAAAGAAAAGTTGATTGCCGCTACTACGAATGGTATTGATACTGTCTATTTACCTCTTGAATCTTCTAAAGAATTTTCTTTACTTCCTAGTGAAGTAAGAGATAATCTTAATATTATATTAGTTGAAGATTATGAGGATGTTTATAAGTCTTTGTTTAAATAATTTGAGAATAACGTTGATTGTTATTCTTTTTTTGTAATTTTACTTGCATATTATTACTTTGTGGGTTATAATATGTGTAGAAGGTGATGAATAATGCAAGGATTTGGAAGTATGTTAAGAGATTATTTAGAATTTTATAAAGTATCACAAACTGATTTTGCAGAAAGACTTGGTATTTCTACTAAGCATATGAATGAAATATTATGTGGTAAAACTAATATATCAGAAGAATTAATGCTTGGTATCAGTTTAATTACAGATATTGATGTTAATTTGATATTTTATGTTGAATCTAAAAAGAGAATATATGATTATTTGAATAGTAATTTTGATAATGAAAAAGAAATTAATAAATATTTAAATACTTTTTGTATAAATGAAATGAGTAAAAGAAAATGGATTACTTTAAAAGATAGTTCTTCTTATACACAGAATGCATTGGATTTACTTGATTATCTTGGTATATCTAATTTTGATAATATTAATAAATATTATAATAAGAAAATATTATATAAAAAGAAAGATGATGCTGATCTTAATAAGATATATTTATGGATTAAAAGATGTGATAGAATAATAATGGGTAAGGAGATTAGTGATTATAAAAGTAGTAATTTAAATTTATTACTTAATGAACTTAAAATAATTAGAAATAATAAATTTAATGAAGAAGAACTTATTCAGTTATTTAATAAATATGGTATTTATTTAGTTATCGAGGATGCTTTACCTAGTACTAAGATTAGAGGATGTTCTATGGTAAAAGGAAATAATCCTTGTATATATATTACTAGATATTTTAAAGAGAAGGCTAGCTTTTACTTTACTTTATATCATGAACTTGGTCATGTAAAAAAAGATTATAATAGACTTAAAAATAAGATTATTATTAATGATGATGATAATGAGAAGAATATAGATAATTATGCTTTAAATGAAATGATTGATAGTAATACTTGGAATAAGATTAAAGTTAATATTAATGATCTAGAACATATATGCAGAGAAAATAATATACCTTTATGTTTTGCTTATTCTAGACTTGCTTATGAAGGTATTATTTCTTATGGAAGTAAAGAATATAATGAACATAAAGAAAAAATAAATTAGGGGTTATGCTCCTAATTTATTTATTCTATAAAAGTTAATTGATGGTTTATTGAATAATCTAAAGTTTATTCTTGATTCTCCAATACCACTTGATACATATAAGTCAGTATCATTTACTTTGTAATAATTTTCATAATATTTTTTACTACCATATGGTAAAAATAATTTTTTTACATATGGTATATTTATTTGACCATTATGGGAATGACCCGCTAATATTAGGTTTACTTTATATTTACTTAAAATTATATCAGTATAATCTGGTTCATGAGTAAGTATTATTTTATAACTTATATCTTCATTATCAGTAAAGTAATTCATTACTTTATCGATATCTGATTCATTATAACTATAAGTATCTACACCTCCAATAAATAGTTTATCATTATCTTTACCATAGATAATATCATAACTATTTTGTAAAAGAGTAAAGCCACTATTGGTATAGATATCTTTTAATAAATCTATATCTTTAACATGATCATGATTGCCAATGATAGCATATTTTCCATATTTTGATTTTATATTATTTAATTCTTCAATTAAATCGTCTTTATCTTTATCTGTAGTAGTAAAGTCTTTATCTATTAAGTCTCCAGTAAAAAATACAATATCTGGATTGATTAAATTTATTTCTTCTACTACTTGTTTTAATTTATCTTTATTAGTTACTCTTAAATAATGTAAGTCACTAAACTGAACTATTTTTATTCCATCAAATGTAGTAGCAATATCTTTAGTTTCAATAGTATATTCTTTAGTTTTTAATCCTTCTGTACCACCATATCTAGCATAAATTACTACTAGTGCTATAAGTAAGAATAATATTAATAGAAATCTTATAAATTTTTTCATGATAGGCCTCCTAGTGAAAGATATACTAGAACTGATAGAGCATTATGCATAGCATGAATAGTAATAGTAGAAAAGATATTATTTGTTTTATAGTAAAGAGTAGCAAATACTATTCCTAATGAAGTATAAGGTATTAGATATACTAAATCTAGAGGGGTATTTATATAACTTACTATATGTAAGAAACCAAATAATAAACCACTTGTTAAAATATAAATATATTTATTATTTATAGCATCTTTAATACTTTTTCTAAAAGTTAATTCTTCACATATAGGGGCATATATTACAGTACTAAATATCATTAATAGAGGAGATGTATCAATATAGCTTCTTACTAGTTCTTCATTACCTGCGATTGTTTGTTTTAATACAAAGGTTATTATAATATTACTAGTAGCCATAACAATAAAGCCTACTAGCCAATATTTAAATGATTGTTTAAAGTTTTCGGAAAAGTTTTTAAAGTATTCTTTTCCATTTTTTAATAGTGTTTTATGATATATTATGATAAATATTATTAATAATACTAATTCAAATAAAACAGTATATATTAGATATTCTTTTTCTGATAATGATTTTAAGTTAATATTAAATATACTAAACATAACTGAATTAAAGCATAATAGTAATAATATTATACCAATGCTTTTAAAGATATTTTTAATTTTATTTTTCATGTTACCACCTCTTATATTATAACAATAAATTTTAAATTTATCTATATTTATTATGTAATTTTATGATATAATTGATTATATGGATGGAGGTATTATAATGAAGAAGGTTAATAAACAAAGAAAAGATTACTTATCTTGGGATGAATTCTTTATGGGGGTTGCTAAACTTGCTGCAAGAAGAAGTAAGGATCCTAATACACAAGTTGGTGCTTGTATTGTAAGTAAAAATAATAGAATTTTATCAGTAGGATATAATGGTACTCCAAATGGATATGATGATCATTATTTTCCTTGGGATAGAGAAGGTGATGCACTTGAAACTAAATATCTTTATGTTGTTCATGCTGAAAGAAATGCTATACTAAATTATAGAGGTAGTAATAAAGATTTAGAAGGAGCAAAAATATATGTTGATTTATTTCCTTGTAATGAGTGTGCAAAGGAAATTATTCAAGTTGGTATTAAAGAATTATATTATTTAGAGGATAAATATAAAGATACTAAAGAAGTTATTGCTTCTAAAAAGATGCTTGATGCTTGTGGAGTTAAGTATACTTGTTTAAAAGATAAAATTGATGTCTAAATTCGACATCTTTTTTAATTTTTATCTCATATAATTATTTTGAGGTGGAAAATGAAAAAGGCGTATTTAGGAATTGATATTGGTAGTATATCTACTAAAGGGGTTGTTATTGATGAAAATAATAATATTATAGCAAGTTCATATTTATATACTGAAGGTAATCCTATCTTGGCTAGTAAGAGAGTTATTAGGGAACTTAAGAATAATATAGACTTAAATAAATATAAGGTTGTAGGAGTAGGTACAACTGGTTCTGCTAGAAAATTAATTGGAACAATACTAGGAGCTAATACTATTAAGAATGAAATTACTGCTCATGCTATAGGAGCTATGAGTATATATCCTAATGTTAAGACGATATTTGAGATAGGAGGGCAAGATTCGAAGATTATTATTATTGATAATGGTATTGTTACTGATTATGCAATGAATACTTTATGTGCTGCTGGTACGGGTTCTTTTTTATCTAGTCAGGCTAAAAGACTTGGTATTCCTATTGAAGACTTTGGTAAGATAGCACTTACTAGTGATAATCCTACTAAGATAGCTGCTAGATGTACAGTATTTGCAGAATCTGACTTAGTACATAAATCACAAATAGGACATAAAAAAGAAGATATAATAGCGGGTCTTTGTGAAGCGGTTGTTAATAATTATTTAAATAATGTTGGTAAAGGTAAAAAAATTAAACCACCAATTGTATTTCAAGGCGGAGTATCGAAAAATATTGGGGTAGTTAAGGCTTTTGAAAAAATTACTGGATATAAAGTATATGTTGATAATAATTCTCATTTGACTGGTGCTTTAGGAGTAGCTATTTTATCGATGGCAGAAGAAGAAATTGATTTTTCTTTTGATATAGAAGATATTGTTTTTGAAACTAAAGGAACAGAATGTAAAGGCTGCTCTAACAATTGTGAGATTATTAAAGTTATGAGAGATAATAAAATTATTGATTCTTGGGGAAATAGATGTCCTAGAGGAGAACTTGTTCACAAATAATGATATTTATCATACGATAATATGGGAGGAATAATTATGTATGATGTTTATCAAATTATGGCTGGAGATACAATAGATGCTATTGCTAATAAGTTTGGAACTAATAGTAGTGTTATTAGACAATTAAATCCTAATAGTGGATTTGGGGTTGGTAGTATGATAGTAGTACCAGTAACTAATCAATACTTTGATATTTATACGATAAAGAAAGGAGATTCTTTATATGAAATAGCAAGAAAATATAATACAGATTATAATTTACTTGCTATGCTTAATGGTATTAGTACTAATGATTATATTTATCCTGATACAACAATATTAGTTCCTAAGAAAGATGTTAAGTATTATTTTACTAAAGATAATGATACACTATCTTCAGTTAACAAATTACTTGGTAGTAATATTAATAATCTTTTAAGACAAAATAAAAATATTTATTTAAGAGAAGGACAATTAATTGTATATAAAGATTAACTTTTTAACTATAAGGAATTACTTATAGTTTTTTTGACCTATATATGATAGACATAATGATGTTTCATTTCTAGACTAAGAGGCTGGAAATGACACTAAAAGACCTTGGCTTTTAGTGAAAGGAAAGTATTGATATATTTAGTTATTTAGTGTATAATTTAATTATGATAGGAGAGTTGTTATTATGGTATTTAGAAGACCTTATGCTTTTTTAATTAAATATTTTAGATTAATACATATTATTCTTTTTATATTATTTGCTTATATTACTTTTAAAGCTAATAGTATATTAACTTTTTTTAAAGATTATATTAATTATAAAGGTAGTATGGAGATTATATCTAGTGATTATATTAATGTATGGATATTTATATTTTCAATTTTAATAATTGGTATATCAATAATTATATTCTTTTTAATGAGATATAAAAAGAAGCCTAAATTATTTTATGTTATTACTTCAATAGTTAGTGTTATATCAATGATATTATTCTTATATTTATATGGTAATATTAAGGCTTTGGAAGGTACTAGTATGGCCGCTAGAGAGATTAGATTGCTTAGAGATATTAGTAGATTTAATTATTGGATGTTATTTATTATGTGTATTCCTACTTTAATTAGAGGATTAGGCTTTGATATTAAGAAATTTAATTTTAATAAAGATTTGCAAGATCTTAATCTTAGTAAAGAAGATAGTGAAGAGATTGAAATTAGTACTAATTTATCTTCGGATAAAATACTTACTACTGGTAGAAGAGGCATTAGAGAACTTAAATATTATTATGCAGAGAATAAGTTTTTTATAAATATTATATTAGGTGTAGTAGCAGTTATTCTTATACTTATATTTCCATTTAATAAATTTGTTATTCATGGTACGTTAAGTGAAAAACAAATGTTATCTACAAGATATTTTAATTTTAAAGTTATTGATTCTTATGTATCTGATAGAAATAGAATAAGTAGAGATAATGCTTATGTTATTGTTAAGTTTAGTACTAAAGGTAAGATTAGTAAATATAATTTTAAATTAGATAATTTTGTTTTAAAAAGTAAAGATAATGATTATATTCCTAGTCTTAAATATTATTATTACTTTGATGATATTGGTACAGGATATAAAAGAGAAGAACTTGCTACGAATAAATATAATGAATATATTTTTGTATATAATATTAATAGTGAAGATAAGAATAGTAAATTTACTTTAAATTATTTAGGTGATGATAGTAAAATAAGGCTTACTCCAAGTGTTTTGGAATAAGTCTTATTTCTATTTATTTTGTATTATGAAAGATTATATCCATGAATAAATTATAATATATATTGGTAATTTATTTGGTAAATTAAGAAAAATAAGTAATTTTATAATTAATTTTGTAGACTTTTGTTATAAATTGTTATAAAATATTATTAACAAGGAGATAACTAATTATAAGGAAGGTAAACAAAATGGTTGGTAAAAGAGTAAGAGAACTGAGAATAAAAAGAGGTTTATCACAACAAGATTTAGGATTAGCTATTGGTGTTACTAAAGTATCAGTATGTGGTTATGAGAATGGGACTAGAATTCCTAATTTAGAAAAACTTATTAGATTAGCGGAAGTTCTTGAGACTACTACTGATTACTTACTTGGGAGGGAAGTTCCGGTATGGGACGATGCAAACAGATCTTATGTTGGATCAGTCTCCTACGACGATGTTAGTTTTATTACAGAACTTAGACATTATCCTGGACTTTATAATAAGATTATGAAAGATGTTAGAAGGTCTGCTAGTATTATTAATAAAAAGTTTAATTAATGAAAGAAGGAAGATATATTATGTTAGATGTTAAAGATTTATATAAAGAGAGTTATATTGGTAAAGAAATTACTGTTAGTGGTTGGATTAAAAGTCATAGAAAGCAGGCTCATTTTGGCTTTATAGACTTATCTGATGGTACTTGTTTTAAAAATTTACAAGTTGTATATGATGATAAATTAAAAAAATTTGATGATATTACCAAACTTAAATTAGGTAGTGCTATTACTGTTACTGGTAAGTTAGTTGAATCTCCTAAAGAAGGTCAAGATTTTGAACTTGTACTTTCATCATTTGTATTAGAAGGTGATTGTCCTGATGATTATCCTCTTCAAGCAAAAGGTAGACCAACAAGAGAATTTTTAAGGGATATTGCTTATTTAAGACCTAGAACTAATTTATTTAATGCTGTATTTAGAGTTAGAAGCGTGGCAGCTTATGCTATTCATAAGTATTTCCAAGATAATGGTTATGTATATTTTCATGCACCTTTAATTACTTCTTCTGACTGTGAAGGAGCAGGAGAGATGTTCCAAGTTACTACTTTGGATTTAAACAAAGTAGCAGAAACTGGTAAAGTTGATTATGATAAAGACTTCTTTGGCAAGATGGCTTCTCTTACAGTATCAGGTCAATTAGAAGGTGAAACTTTTGCTATGGCTTATAAAAAGATTTATACTTTTGGTCCTACTTTTAGAGCAGAAAATTCTAATACTAAAACTCATGCTTCGGAATTTTGGATGATTGAACCGGAGATTGCCTTCTGTGACTTAAATATGGATATGGATATTATGGAAGATATGCTTAAGTATGTTGTTAAGTATGTTTTAGATAATTGTCCTAATGAAATGGAATTTTTTGATAAATTTGTAGAAAAAGGTTTAATTGAAAAACTTACTAAATTAATTAATAGTCATTTTGTTAGAATTGATCATAAAGATGTTATTAAAATTCTTAAAGAAGCTGATGTTAAATGGGAATTTGAACCTGAATATGGTGAAGATATTGCTAAAGAACATGAAAAATATATTACTGAATATTTTGATGGACCAGTATTTATTAAAAATTGGCCTAAAGATATCAAAGCCTTCTATATGAAGCTTAATGATGATAATGAAACAGTAGCCGCTGTTGACCTTGAAGTACCTGGTGCTGGTGAACTTATGGGTGGAAGTCAAAGAGAAGAGAAACTTGATGTTCTACTTAAGAGAATGGAAGAACTTGGCATGGAAGAAGAAGGTATGGAATGGTACTTAAATCTTCGTAAATTTGGTGGCTGCTACCACAGTGGATTTGGTATGGGATTTGAGAGACTTCTTATTTATCTAACTGGTGTTGATAATATTAGAGATGTTATTCCTTATCCTAGAACTCCTGGTAATTGTGAATATTAATTAGAGGAATAAAATGAATAAAAGGGAAGTTGAACTTACTAAATACTTTGATAATATGTGTATTATTTTTAATACTAAAAAAGTTATGTTTAGTGAGTGGGAAAAGTATTTTAAAAAGTTAAAAGAAACAATAATTAGTGGAGTTACAGATATTGATTATCCTAAGTATGTTGAAGCTTTAAAAAGTTGTCTTGTATATTGTGAAGATTATGGTGATATGTATAAGTATCGTAAAGATATGGCTAATCTTAAAACTTTTCTTAGATACTTTGAAGTATAACTTAAATGGTTATACTTTTTTCTTATATATATTTCTTTTTGGTTAATACTATTACTAGAAAGGAGTGTGTATTTATGAAGAAAGTTTTATTACTTATTGCAGTAGTAGCAGTTTTATCGGGATGTGGAACTAATGATAAACTTACTTGTACTTATGATAATACAGTAGGTGATGTTACTTCTAAGACTGAATATGTTATTGAATATAGAAATAATGATATTAAAAAAATAAAGGCTACTTATGATTATAAAAGTAATCATGTTGATGGAGTAGGTACTGGTACTGATGGAACTACTAATGATAAAGATGATAATAAAGATAATGATGGTATACTAGGTGGTACTGTTGGTAGTGTTTTAGATGACGTTGTTGATGGTATTACTGATGGTATCATTGATATTTCTGGTATTAAGACAAGACATGATAGTAAGTTTGGTACTTATACTAATATTAAAGGTTTTACTAGTGATGTTAATGTTAATGATGATACTAATTATAAAGTTATTTATACTTATGATTTAAATACTTTATCAGATAATGATATTAATAATCTTGGTATTAATAGAGATTTAAATACTTTTAAGACTACTCTTACTAATCGTGGTTTAACTTGTAAATAGTTAATTTATATAAAAAATATTACTCTCTTTTGGAGAGTTTTTTTCTTTTTATGTATTTATTTTAATAATTTAGAATATAATAATTATGTAAAACTTGTATATTTTGTACAAAAATATTGTACAAAAAGATAAATTGTGTTACAATAATGACGGAAGGAGAGGATTATATGTTACTTGATTTTAGTGTTAGAAATTTTAAAGTATTTCAAAATGAAATAAAATTTTCAATGATAGGTAATAAAAAAATTGTTAATGATGATAATATATGGAAAATTAATAATATGGATATAGTGAAATCTTCAATTATATATGGACCTAATAATACTGGTAAAAGTACATTTATAGAGGCTGTAGCTTCACTTAAAGAAATGATAAAAGATGGAAGTGTTAATCATTATGCTAATAATTATGCTTTAGAAATTGTATATAATTTTTTTAATGAAGATAAAAAGTTGGATTATCATATAAGTTTTATTAGTGATAATGATATTTATGATTATGCTTTATCTTTTGGAATTGAGAAAAAAATTACTAAAGAAATATTAAAGGTGAATAATAAAGTTATTTTTGATAATAGCGCTACTTCAGATAATGAGGAAATAATGTCTATGATTAATATACAAGAAAGTTATCCAGAAAAGTTAATTGTTACTATGCTTCCTGGTAATAGTAAAAAATATTCTGATGCAATAAAAGATTTTTTTGATAAGATGATAATTATTGATGATGGGTATGATATGGATGAAATATATAGTATTATTTTAAATTATACAAATGAAGAAAAGAAAATACTTAATAATATAATTAAAGATGCTGATATTAGTATTGATAATCTTAAAATAGATGATGTTAGAATAAATGATGATAAATATAACAAGTTTAAAATTGTATCTTCTTATAAAATGAATAATAGAATTAAGTCAATGCCTTCGGTTATTAGTGATTCTAAAGGTACTAAAATGTTTTTATATTATATTGTTAAAATAATTAATTTAAGAAAAACAGGAGGTATTATTTTTATAGATGAGATAGATAGTAGTCTTCATACTCTTTTGGTTAAAGAAATATTAAATTTATTTAATAATGAAAATAATACTAATATGCAATTAGTGGTTACTTCTCATGATTTGATGCTTTTAGACTGCAGATACATGTTTAGAAAGGATCAGGTTTGGTTTACTTATAAAGATGAAGATGATGTTTACTTTTATTCTTTAGATGAATTTAAAAATCATGAGAGTACTTCTATTAGGAATGATATTCTTAAGGGATATTTAAAGGGGATGTTTGGTGCTTTACCTAAGATTGATATAGAAAAGGACTTCTATGAAGAGGAATAACTTTAAGCCAAGAGTAACTGTTATTTATGAAGGAAAATCTGAAAGATATTTCTTTGATAAATTAGAAAGTATATTTGATATAAAGTATGATTTAAGTAGAGTAGAAGCACATGGTGATAATAGAATTCCTTTTATGTATAGAAAAGAAAAGAGAAAGAACTTTAATGATGTTAAAGTTATGTATGATTTAGATGGTACTACTAGCATTAGTGATATTATTAAAACATTTAAGGATGCAGGTGTTAGTATAAAAAAGGAAGATATTTATTTTATTAATCCTGATATTGAACTTTTATTTATTTTATGTAAAATTAAAAAAGCTAAATTAATTAATAATAAAACTAAAAAAGTAATTGAAGATATTTATAATTTTTCTTCATATGATAAGAATGATAAACAAATTAAGAAGATTATGGATAGTATTAGTAAAGAAGAATTAATTATGATGTTTGAATTAGTTAATAAGTATTTATCTAAAGATGATAAATCTCTTAGAAGTACTAATTATGATGTACTATTAAAAGATATATTTGATATATGTTAATTATTGGTAAATAGTTAATGCTTATATATAATATGTATGGTTGATACTTAAGTTAAGACTAGCTAGGCTTAACTTTACCTCTATAGACTATAGGCTATAGAGGCCTACAAAAAAATAATATTACTCTCTTTCTAGAGAGTTTTTCTTTACTAGGAGGTTGTTATTTGAGCTAAATTGTGATAAAATTATAACTAGTAAATATGATAGAAGAGAAAGAAGGAATATTATGGGTTATAAAACAATGGATGCTAATGAAGCTGTTAGTAGAGTTAGTTATAAATTTACTGAAATAGCAGGTATTTATCCAATTACACCAGCGTCTCCTATGGCGGAGAAGGTTGATGTTTTAGCAAGTAAGGGAGAAATTAATTTCTGGGGTAATAAAGTTAAGGTAATTGAAATGGAATCTGAGAAAGGAGCTATTGCCACTGTTCATGGGGCACTACAAGCAGGAGTACTTGCTACTACTTATACTGCTAGTCAAGGGTTACTTTTAATGATTCCTAGTATATATAAAATGGCTGGAGAAATGCTTCCGGGAGTTATTCATGTAGCTGCTAGAAGCTTATCTACGCATAGTCTTAGTATTTTTGGTGATCATCAAGATATATATGCAGTTAGACAAACTGGTGCTTGTATGCTTTCATCTTCTTCAGTGGAAGAAGCTTATCATATGGCTATGGTTAGTCATTTAGCTAGTATTAAGTCTTCACTTCCTTTTATTAACTTTTTTGATGGCTTTAGAACTAGTCATGAAATTGATAAAGTAAAAGAAATTGATCTTAGTAAATTAGAAACTTTAATTGATAAGAAAGCTCTTAGAAAGTTTAGAGATAATGGTATGATAAGTGGAGCTACTACTAGAGGAACTGCTGAGAATGAGGATGTTTATTTTCAGCATACGGAATCAAGAAATGGTTATTATACTAAAGCTATAGATAATGTTATTTATTATATGGATAAGATTAATAAGATATGTAAAACTGATTATAAACCATTTAATTATTATGGAGATAAGTCTAGTGATACAGTTATTATTGCTATGGGTTCAGTATGTGAATGTATCAAGGAAGTAGTGGATGACCTTAATAAGAAAGGGAAGAAAGTAGGCTTAGTTACTGTTCATTTATATAGACCATTTAGTAATAGTTATTTATCTTCAATTATTCCTTCTAGTGTTAAAAAAATTGCAGTACTAGATAGAACTAAAGAGGCTGGTAGTAGTGGAGAACCTTTATATTTAGATGTTGTTAATGCCTTAAAAGATAGAGATATTAAAATTATTGGTGGTAGATATGGATTATCTTCTAAGAACACAACACCCGCTATGATTAAGAGTGTATATGATAATTTAAGTGGTGATATGAAGAGTAATTTTACTATTGGTATTAATGATGATGTTACTAATTTAAGTTTAGATATTGATAATAGTTATAGACTTGATAATAATAATTATGAAATGCTTATATATGGATATGGTTCTGATGGTATGGTATCTACTTCAAAAGATATTCTTAGAATTATTGGGGATAATACTAAGAAGTATGTTCAAGGTTATTTTCAATATGATTCTAAGAAGAGTGGTGGTGTTACTAGAAGTCATATTAGAATAGGAGATACTCCTATTAGGAGTAGTTATTATGTTGATAATCCTAATTTTATTGTAGTATCTAAAGATTCTTATATGTATAAGTATGATATTCTTGATAATATTAGAGAGGGTGGTACACTTCTTTTGAATACTAATTTAAGTAGTGATGATTTAATTAGAAGTTTACCTAATAAAGTTAAATATTTACTTGCTCTTAAAAATGTTAATGTTTATATAATAGATGCTTATAAAATAGCAGGTGAAATGGGTCTTAAGAATAAGATTAATACTTCAATGGAAGTTTGCATTTTTAAGATTATGGATATTTATAATATTAATAAAGTTATTAGTATTATGAAAGAGAATATTAAGAGTAGATTTAGTAGTAAAGGTAAAAAGATTATTGATATTAATAATAAAGTAGTTGATAATTCTCTTAAGTATTTGAAGAGAGTTAGTATTGATAGTTCTTGGGTAAACTTAGAATATAGTGATAATAAGAAATTAAACTTTAATGAAACAATTAATTTACTTAAGGGAGATACACTTCCTGTTAGTAGTTTCTTAGATGTATCTAATGGTGTCTTTGAAGGTGGTACTACTAAGAATGAAAAGAGAAATATTGCTGAGTCGATTCCTAACTGGATACCTGAAAATTGTTCTGAATGTAATAAATGTGCTTTTGCTTGTCCACATGGTGTTATTAGACCGTTCTTACTTGATAAGGATGATAAAAAGATAGAGTCTATTCCTTCAATTATGCCTAAAGATGTTAATTTTGCTATTGGTATTAATTATGAAGAATGTACAGGGTGTGGATTATGTGCGGTTACTTGTCCTGGTAAGATGGGTAAGAAGGCACTAGAAATGGTATCTAATAAGAGACATGATAAAGAATTTGATTATTTACTTAAGAATAATATTAATGATAAGTATGATAGTAATATTTTAACTAGTAGAAATATTAGTTTTAGAACTCCTAAATTTGAATATTCTGGAGCATGTGCAGGATGTGGAGAGACTCCTTATTTAACTAATTTAACTAGAGTATTTAATGATAACTTGGTCATTGCTAATGCTACTGGCTGTTCATCTATATATGGTGGTAGTACTCCTAGTTTTCCATATAGTATACCTTGGGCTAGTTCTTTATTTGAAGATAATGCTGAATATGGATATGGTATTCTAAATGGTATTAATATGAAGAGAGATAAGATTAAGAAATACATGAAGGAGTATCCTAGAAATAAGGTATTTAAAAAATGGCTTAATAATATGAATAATTATGATATATGTAAAGAAGTATATAAAGAGATTGATTATAAGAAACATCCTTATTTAAATGATATGAAAGACTATATAGTTCCTAAATCTATGTGGATAGTAGGAGGAGATGGATTTGCCTATGATATTGGATATGATGGTATAGATCATGTTTTATCAAAGAATGATAATATTAATATTATGGTACTAGATACAGAAGTTTATTCTAATACTGGTGGTCAAGCTTCAAAGAGTTCTAATTATGGAGCTACAGCATCATTTGCTTCAAGTGGCAAGAATAATTATAAGAAAGATTTGGCTAGAATTGCTATGTGTTACCCACATGTATATGTTGCTAGTTGTAATATTGGTTATAATAGTGAACAATATCTTAAAGCTTTAAAAGAGGCTAGTAGTTATGATGGACCATCAATTATAATATGTTATAGTCCTTGTATTGAACATGGTATTAAGAGTGGTATGGAACACTCACAATCTAATGCTTATTTGGCTACAGAGTGTGGATACTTTATTACTTTTAGATATAATCCTAGTACAGGTAAGTTAATACTTGATTCTAAAAATCCTGATTTTAATAAATATGAAGATTACTTAATGACAGAGAATAGATTTGCTAATTTAAAGAATGTTAATAGTGATAATGCTAATATGATCCTTGAAGAACAAAAAAAGTGGGCGATGAATAGATTTAATTATTATAAAAGAATAGGTGAGGAGTAGTTATGGAAGAAGTAGAAATTATGATAGATGGTAAAAAAGTAAAGACGATTAGTAAACTATCTAAAGAAGAAATTGATGATAATAGTATGAGATTATTTTTAGATGATACTGTAGAATTAGATGACTTAGTAAAGGAAATTAAAAAAGATGAGTAAGATTGAAGAGAGAGAATTATTTTTTGAACATATAAAGAAAATTTATATGCAAAATCCTAATTTTAAAGTAACTCCTGATACTATTTATTATGAACTTAGTTTATTTAATGTTCAAGATGGTAAGCAAATGAGAATTAGTAATGATAATTTAATAAATATTCAAGCTCAATTAAGCAATGATTTTAGAAAGAAGGATAAGATTAAATGTTTTAGTAATGGCTATTTCTTTGCTATTGAGAATAGGGGTAGTTATGATGATAAAACTTTTTATGATAAAATGAATACTTCTATTAAATTATATATTGCTTGTGATATAAAGAATTTATATAATGTTACTAGTTTAGTATTTAATTATATGATAGATGAAAATATTATTACTCAGAGTAAAATAGCTAAAGAGATGCGTAATGATGTTTTAGTAGTTAGAGTAAGTACTATGGAAGAAGCAGAAAAGGTAAGTAAGTTTGTTAATTCATTAGACTATAATTCTTTAGTTAGTTATAATCCATATATACTTAGTAATGGTAAAGTCGGAATGACATATGATGGTACTTTGTCTTATAATAAAACTTTATCATTACTTATGAATAGTTATTTTAATACTAAGAAAAATAGTAATTCTTTAGATAAGAGTACGATGGAAGATTTTGTTAATTTTATTAAAAGAGAAGTATTACTTTGTATTAATGATTCAGAATATTTACATGATAACTATAATATTGATTATAAAAAAGAAGGGGATTTTATAAAGATTGCTGATGTAATAATTGGTAATCTTGATGGTACTTTAAATAAAGCAAATTTAGAAGGTATTCAAGTTAAAAAAGGAGAGAATATTGGTGGTAATTCTGTCTTCTACGAAAATAAGGAAAAATTATTATATGTAATTTATAGACTTTCTAATTATTATGATATTGATTATGTACATAGATTATTAATGGATTACTGTAAGAATGGAAATGCTGATATATTTACTAGAAGAGATTTAATAAGAGATATTATTGTGAGAGAGTTTAGTCCTTATGAACTTAAACTAACTATTATTGATATTGGAGATAAGACACTAGAAGAATGTATTTCTTTAACTAAAGAAAAGTATGATGATGATCAATGTGTTTTTGCTATATCTAAGTTATTACTTAATAAAGAATTAGATGGTTTTACTAGAGATAACGGTGTTAGAAATAAACTTGGACTTATTGTACCTAAAGAATGGCTTGGTTCTGTAGTTATTAGTGGATTAGATGAAAATAGTAAGAGAATGGTTGATATTATTGATAGCATTTCATTAGAAAATAAAAATATTGTTATGAAGAATATTAATAGAATTCAAAAAGAGGGTTTAAGTAATGTAATAGGAGAAATAGATGATTTAACAAAAGATATTATAGAATTATCTAAATATATATATGAATATTACATAGAAAGAATGAGAAAAGAAGAGGAGAAGAAAAGTGGTAAAAAGTACTAATAAAATTTTTACTTCTTTTTTTGACATTATATTTAAATTGTGATAAAATATATTTGATTTTTGAAAAGATTTCTTTTTAATTGACAAAAGATGTATTTTTTGAGATAATTTTATTGTAGAGGTGATTAGATATGTATAATGATAGAATTACTTTGACAATGCAAGATATTTTGGAGAAAGAGTTCAAAATTGATGCTAGAGGATATAGACTTCAAGAAGTTGATAAATTTCTAGATGTTATTATTAAAGATTACAATGAATATAATAATATTATTAAGAGTCTAGAAAAAGAAAAAAGAGAATTGGCTCAAGAAAATACTGTTTTGAAAAATGAAGTAAGAAATTTAAAATCTAGTATAGAAGCTGCTAGAATAGGTGAAAAAGAAATTACTAATGTTGATTTATTAAGAAGAATATCTCAACTTGAGAAAATCATATTAGGTAAAGAACAACAATAATATATCTGGGTAAATGCTGCATACTTGATATGTAGAGGAAAGTCCATGCTCGCACTATCTGCGATGATAGTAGTGTTTGTGCTTAGGGAAAAAATAACCTAAGGCAGGTAACTGACGGCTTATCTTTTATCTAAGGGTAACTATGATAAAGGATGTGTAAAAGTGCCACAGAGACGAGTCTATTTAGAAATAAGTAGAATGAAACGAGGTAAACCCCACAAGCGAGAAACCCAAATTATGGTAGGGGAATCCTAAACTAGAGAATTTGAATCTAGAGGGAATGACAATAGTCATAGATAAATATTTACCGCCTAGTAATAGGTACAGAACATGGCTTATAAGATATTATTATTATTAAGGAGTATTATGAAAAATATAGGTCTTAAATTAAAAGACAAAAGAGAAGAAAATGGTCTTTCTATTGAGGAAGTTGCTGAAGATTTGAAGATGCGACCTAGTCAAATATCTAGTATAGAGGAAGGTAAAACAGAAGATTTTAAAGATGTATTTTATTTAAAATATTTTATTAGAGATTATGCTAAATATTTAGGATTAGATAGTGAAAGAATATTAGATGAATTTAATGAATATTTATTTGATATGACTTCAAAGATTCCAATTGAATTAATAAAGGAAGCTAAAAAGGATAAAAATGAGAATAATGATACTATTTCTCCATATACCAAGGGGAGTAGTAAAATTAAAGTTCCTAAAATAATTATTGGTCTTGCTGCGATTGTTATTTTAATAGTAGTTGGATATTTTATAGTTAGTAATTATAAAGGAAATGATTTTAGTGATAATGATATTACATATAGTATAAGGAGATAGTGTGATGAATAAAGCAAATAAAATAACTATGTCAAGGGTAATAATGTCTGTTATTATTATTGTGTTACTCTTGTTTCCATTTGATCAAATGGGTATTGATTTTCCTACTTATTTAATAGGTGGTAAAATATTAATTGATTTAAAATATATTATAGTAGGAGTATTATTTATAATTGCTTCATTTACTGACTTTTTAGATGGTTATATAGCAAGAAAATATAATATGGTTACTGACTTTGGTAAGATGGTTGATGCTATTAGTGATAAATTACTTACTAATTCAGTATTAATAATACTAGGCTGTAGTGGTAAAATTAGTGCCGCTATTGTAGTAGTTATTATTGCTAGAGATATAGTAGTTGATTCTATTAAAATGGTCATTGGTAATAAAGGACATGCTGTTGCTGCAATAGGAATAGCTAAAGTTAAAACTGCTACTTTGATGATTGGTATAATATTAACATTATTTTATAATTTACCATTTGAACTTATTTCACTTAGAATATCTGATTTCTTATTAACACTTGCTGCTATTCTATCAGTTATATCTGGTGTTAAGTATTATATGATGGCTAAGCCATATTTAAAAGATAGATAATATTTATCTTTTTTTATTTTGTAAAAAAATACGAACAAATGTATTAAAAAGTATTGACAAGTTAAAAAAAGTATTGTACAATTATATTGTAATTAAGGAAAGTATGTTGAAAGAGAGGAAATTATGGCAAAAAATGTAGAAAAAGATACAGCATTAGAACAAGTACTTGCTGATATCGAAAAACAATTCGGAAAAGGGGCTATTATGAAACTTGGAGAGCAAGAACATAAAGAGATAGAAGTTTCTCCTAGTGGATCTCTTAGCTTAGACATTGCTCTTGGAGCAGGAGGATATCCTAAAGGAAGAATAATTGAAATTTATGGACCTGAGTCTTCAGGTAAAACTACTTTTGCACTTCACGCTATTGCAGAAGTACAAAAAAATGGTGGCAGAGCTGCTTTTATTGATGCAGAGCATTCTTTAGATCCTATTTATGCTCATAACTTAGGAGTTAATACTGATGAATTATTGTTATCACAACCTGATACTGGTGAGCAAGCACTTGAAATTTGTGATGCTCTTGTTAAGAGTGAGGCTGTTTCTATTATAGTTATTGACTCAGTAGCGGCTTTAGTACCTCAAGCAGAAATTGATGGTGAGATGGGAGATTCCCATGTTGGACTTCAAGCAAGATTAATGAGTCAGGCTCTTAGAAAATTATCTGGTTCTATTAATAAGACTAATACTATTGTTATCTTTATTAATCAGCTAAGAGAAAAAGTAGGTATCATGTTTGGTAATCCTGAGACTACTCCTGGTGGAAAAGCACTTAAGTATTATGCTTCTGTTAGACTTGATATTAGAAGGGGAGAACAATTAAAGACTGGTTCTGATGTTATTGGAAATAAAACTACTGTTAAAGTTGTTAAAAATAAGGTTGCTCCTCCATTTAAGACTGCTGTTGTGGATATTATGTATGGTGAAGGCGTATCTAAAGAAGGAGAATTACTTGATTTGGCTTCAGAAATTGGTGTTGTTGAAAAAAGTGGTGCTTGGTATGCTTATAAAGGTAATAAGATAGGTCAAGGCAAAGAAAATGCTAAGTTATATTTAAAGGAAAACAAAAATATTGCTAATGAAATAGAAGAACAAGTAAGAGAACATTATGATATAATGTTAGATAAAAAGAAAAAGAAAACAGACAAAAAGACAGAAAAAGAAGTAAAGGAATAAGATTGATATTCCTTTTTTCTTTAACATATGATAAGATATAGATGAGGGTGATTTTTTTATGAAGAAATGCTTAGTTGTTTATAATCCTAATTCTGGTAAGTATAATAAAGAAGTTACTTTACCAAAGATTGAAAAAATACTTAATGAATATGATTATGATGTTATAACAGAAAAGACTAAATATAAGGGAGATGCCACTAGTATTGTAGCTAATATTGATAAGTGTGATCTTGTTGTTTCTATTGGTGGAGATGGTACTTTTAATGAGGTTATGACGGGTAATTTTATGAGAAAAGATAGAATTGTTTTATGTCATTTACCTTCAGGGACTACGAATGATGTTGGTGCTATGTGGGGATATGGTAAAAATATACTTAATAATTTAAAACTAGCTTTAAATGGAAATGTTAAAAGAATAGATATTTGTACTATTAATGATAAACCATTTGTTTATTCTGCTGGTTTTGGTAAATTTATGAATATTCCTTATGAGACTCCTAGAGAGTTAAAAAAAAGAATAGGACATCTTGCATATATTAGAGAAGGGGCTAGAGATTTTTTTAGAAAAGTTAAACTATATGATATTACTTATGAAGTAGATAATGAAAAATATAGAGGATTATTTTCTTTTGCTCTTATTACTAATGCTAATAGAGTAGCGGGTATTAATAATTTTTATAAAGATATTAAACTTGATGATAATAAATTTGAAGTACTACTTTGTAATATTACTAAACTTAAAGATATTGTTAAGACTTTATATTTCTTTGCTTTATATGATGCTAGTAAAATACCTGGTTTTTATTTTTATCAAACTGATAATATTAAAATAAAATTTAATAGTCCTTTAAAGAAACCTTTATGTATTGATGGTGAATCTTTTGATGATATGAGTGGTAGTTATAATATTAAGATAGATCATGATGTATATGTACTTATACCTTCAAAGAATGTTAATAATTTATTTGTTAATGATAAAAAAGAACTATAATGATTTTATTCATTATAGTTCTTTTACTAATTAAGATTTTATTTATGAAAATATAAAGAAATATGATATAATAGTAGTGGAGGGGATTTTGTTATGATTAATAATGATATTATTAACTATGTAAATAAACTTATTAGTAAACTGAATTTAGTTGATTATGCTGGTATTTTGGTATATGGAAGTTATGTGGGAAATAGAACTAATAGTTTATCTGATTTAGATGTTATGATAATTAAAAATAATTATGAGACACAAGATTGTGGCAGTTTATTAGTTGATGGTATAAGAGTTGAATATTTTATACAGGATTTAAAAAGGCTGTATCAATTAGTAAAAAAAGAGATAGTCAATAATGATCCTTCACATTTGACTAAGTTTGCAACCTGTGAAATATTATATGATTCTGATGGAAAGGTTAGAGAGTTTGTAGATTATGCTAAAACTATATATAATACTGAAATTGTTCCATCATTTGATGATAATGATAAATTTTCAATTTTTTCTATTAATAATAGAATGGAGGATTTGGAATCATTAATTGGTAATAAGAGCTTTTATGCTGTTTATTATATTACATTAGAAAGGATTAGAACTTTATATGCAAAAATTAATGGAATAATTGATTTACCAATAATGAAGATTGAAAAAATTTATAATGATATTAATTTTGCAAAGAAGTATATTGCATCTTCATCACATTTATTACCAAATCAAGAATTTATTAATTTATATTTGCAATGTATGGAAATTGATGATAGAGTAAAAATGCTTAATAATATAAAAAAATTATATAATTATTCATTTGGACAATTAGATTTTGATCCACAAAATTTTTGTTTAAAATTTATTAAAAAGCCACCTTTTAGGGTTTAAGTAATTAGTTATATATATAGTTAGTAAGATGATTAGTTAATATATTCTAATTGTCTTTTTAATTTATATTTTTTACTCAATATTCATCAATTGTTTTTATATTAATTACTCTAAAATTACTCCGAAATGGGTAAAATAAGCAAAAAATGGGAGTAAAAATGGAAAAATCAAAGTAAAAAAGCCTTATTTTGTAAGGCTTTTGCATTCTTAATGGTGCCCTTTTGGTGGAAGTATAACAACCACTAGGCATAAATTTATAGGTAGTAATAACTACTAACTAATTA